>VFLG01000024.1 GCA_009885195.1 Gallionellaceae bacterium | reverse complement strand
GTCGATCGACATCCAGCCGGTATAGGGAATGATCCACAGCAGCAGGTATTTGAAGAACATGTATCCTTGGGTAAGGACGCTCAGCGGGTAAGCATTTGCTATCTGAATATCTCCCTGCTGTTCGCTCGTCCGGGCCAAAATGTCAGCCGCAAGATATTCATAGGTCACACCCAGCAACCCCTTCGTCCGCAAGATGATCAGCGTGCCGATCACGAAATAAAGGGTGAATGGCAGCCACACTCTTCTTATCAGGGCCAAGGACGGTTTATGTAGCAGCAAGGTGAGGGCGGCAGCCACGCCGGGAATCATGATGCTGAGTTCTTTGGAAAAGACCGTCAGAAAATAGAACAGCGCGGACAGGACGAACCACCTGGCCCTATCCCGGGTCAAGCCTTCCATATAACAAAGGAGCGCCGCGATGCCGAACAGGGTCGCCATGAGGATGCTGCGCTGGACCAGATAGGCCACGCCATACACGGCGGCGGGGTGCAGCACGAACACCAGGGCGGCAAAAACAGCAAGCCAACGTGACTGAATGCCGGCATCCTGCGCTGGCGCGGTCGCATCTAAAAGACGGGAAAAGAACAGAAACAGCAAGACGCCGGTGAGGGCGTGCAGGCCCAGATTGCCCAGCCGATACCAGAACCAGTCATGGCCGAACAGCTTGTACGTCCAGCCGAACGAGGCGTAGGAAAACCATCTCAAATCCAACTGGAACAACGAGGAGCCCAGCCTCGCCAGGTTGGCATCGAAAAGAACTGCCGCATCATCGAAAACCAGCGGGTTCCACAGCGAGTGGCCGTACAGTAGGGCGGTGGCGAGGAGCAGCAGGAATGCGAGATAATAATTTGTCCTGGATGTGGCGGGCCGACGCTGATGATCGGGAGTGGGTTTGTCAGTGGCAATTGAGGGGCGTTTCTTTTTTTTGGTCTGGCTCATGCTTAAAATTCCTCGAACCTATTCGAGTCAGTATTGTATCGCAGTGGCTGGCCATGTATTAAATAGGAATACCGGGCATGCAAGGTGAATGTGCTGTTCTCGGCGCGCATGATGACGCCTTGAGTGAGGTTGAGATACAATAACCATCGACACCCTGATCCTGCATAAATGCCGCAAATACAAGCTTGAAGTCTGGGATACTTCGTGACAACTCAACCTGAACTCAGCTCAGAATAAATATCTGTCCTCAGGGCAGGACGGTTTCCCCAGTATAATCCCAAGTGCAAGCCAATCTTTAACATTGGCCGACAGTATTCAGCAGAGGAAAATGGCGTGATTTCACAGGAAGTAATTTCAAAGGCATATGGCGAAGCGGCGCGCCAGGGCAAGCAGGTGCTGGAGGTGCTGGAGGACGCTTTGCATTTGCCGCCCGATGATTTTGTGGCGCAACTGGCGGCCGCTTTCCGCTACCCGGTATTGACGCTGGCTGACATGCAGCACATGCAGCCTGCATTCAGGAGCATTCCCTATGCCGAAGCGGTGCGCCGCGAGTGCATTGCCTTCCTGGACGGAGAGGGCAAATTGCTGGCCGCAATCGCTGATCCATTCAATGCAGATTTGTTGGCATGGGGTGAAGATCGTCTGGATGGTCCGGTGGTGTGGCATCTGGCACAGCGGGCGGACATCGTGGCCTATTTGGCAAGTTTCGAGGAAACCCTGCGTGCCATGGAAAGCATTCAGGGCGGGGCCGAGGATGGCGCAAGCAGGGGAGGGCATGCGGAAGAGCTGTCACTGCAGGCGATCAGTGAAGATACCAGCCCGGTGATCAAGCTGGTCAATTCCACCTTGTATGATGCGCTTAAGATCGGGGCCAGCGATATTCACCTGGAAAGCGGCGCGCACGGGCTGACCATCAAATACCGTATAGATGGCGTGCTGGCGACCATCGCCAATGTGCAAGTCGTGGAAACCGCCGAGCAGGTAATTTCGCGCATCAAGATTCTGGCCGAACTCGACATCGCCGAACGAAGGACGCCGCAGGACGGTCGTTTCAAGGTGGTCATGCAAGGGCGCGAAGTGGATTTCCGCGTTTCCATCATGCCCAGTATCTTTGGGGAAGATGCTGTGCTGCGGATTTTGGACAAGAAGTCGCTGTCGGATGAATTGCAAGGATTGCGCCTGGATACGCTGGGTTATGAGGGCGAGGTGCTGGTGCAGTTACGCCGTCTGGCGGCGGAGCCTTACGGCATGCTGCTGGTGACCGGCCCCACCGGCAGCGGTAAAACCACCACCTTGTACGCCATGATTTCCGAGATCAACCGTGGCATCGAAAAGATCGTGACCATCGAGGATCCGGTCGAATATCAGCTGGCAGGCGTGCTGCAAATACCGGTGAACGAGAAAAAAGGGCTGACCTTTGCGCGTGGATTACGTTCCATTCTGCGCCATGACCCGGACAAGATCATGGTGGGCGAGGTACGTGATTCTGAGACCGCAGAAATCGCCGTGCAGGCCGCGCTCACCGGCCATCTGGTATTTACCACCGTGCATGCCAACAATGTGTTCGATGTCATCGGGCGCTTCATCCATATGGGGGTCGATCCCTACAGTTTTGTGTCGGCGGTAAATGCGGTGCTGGCGCAGCGCCTGGTGCGGTTGAATTGCCCAAATTGCAAAGAGGAGATGCCACCTGATCATGCTGAAATAATGGCGTCGGGCTTGTCCGATAAGGATGTGAAACAGTATCGTTTTATGAGCGGACGCGGCTGTGGGCTATGCCGTGGCAGCGGCTACAAGGGCCGCAAGGCCATATCGGAATTGCTGTTGCTCAATGATGAAATTCGCGAACTGGTGATCGGACGTGCGCCGATCCGCCAACTGAAAGAAGCTGCGCAGCGCAACGGTACGCGCTTCTTGCGGGAGTCGGCGCTTGATCTGGTAAAACGCGGTGAAACAACGCTGGAGGAAATAAACCGTGTTACCTTTGTGGCGTGATCGAATCAGCGTTGAATTTTCGCCGCACAGCGTGGCGTGGGTGCGTCTGGCGCGCGGCTTACACCCGGATGTGGTGGCAAAAGGCCAGGAAAATGTATTGCCACAAACAGGTGAGCCGGTGTGGCAGGCCGCGCTGCTCAAACTGAAGCAAATGATGCCTGGAGAAGAGTGGAAAAACGCCGAAGTCACGGTGGTGTTGTCCAATCATTTTGTGCGTTATGACTGCTTGTCCTGGAACGAGGCGGTGGATGATGAAGACGAGCAGCTTGCCCTGGCACGCCATCGCTTGACACAAACCTATGGCCCTGTCGCCCAAACCTGGGCATTGCGCTTAAGCCCGGCAGGGAAAGGCGAGGCGCAACTGGTGGCGGCGGTGGATGACGCATTGCTTGAAATGTTGAAACAGGCGATGGCGGAGGCAGGCATAAAGCTGCATTCCATCCAGCCTTATTTGATGGCGAGTTTTAATCGCTATGCTAAAAGCCTGGCGCAAGGTGATGGCTGGTTTGTTGCGGCGGAAGTGGGGCGCTTTGCCATGGCGCTGTTCCGTGGCGGGCGATGGCAGCGGATTCTGCTGCGCCGTGGCGATGGCATGGCAGCGCTGCATGAATGGCTGGAGCGCGAAAACCTGACCGGCGGGGATGGAGCATCATGCCGTGAGGTGTTTCTGTTTGCTCCCGGGTTGCCTAGAGAGGCCGTGTTGCCTTCCTACCACTTGCATCGTCTGGAGTTGCCTGCCTGCCAGGGCTATTCACCGATTACCGATGTGCAATATGCCATAGCCATGAGTGGGGTAGCATAATGCGCAAGTTAGATTTGGACTTTAATATTCAGCGACGCCGTAGTGCGTGGGTAGGCTGGGCGTTGTTGCTGATCGGATTGGCATTGTGGGGCGAGATGGGCATCTCCGCCCTCAATCTACAGCGGGAAATGGGCAGTCTGGAAAAGACGCTTATCAAGAGCGGGATGGCAGGAAAACCCCCCAAGCGGAATAGCGTGCTGTCTTTTACCCCGGCAGAAATTGATCATGCGCGTAAAATTATCGCCAGCATTGCCATTCCCTGGGACGATTTGTTCAAGGCAGTGGAAACAGTGAAAGCCGACCGTGTCGCGCTGCTTGCCCTGGAGCCTGACCCCAAAACCGGGAAATTGCTATTGCGTGGCGAGGCCGCTGACTTGTCTGCTTTGTTGACCTATGTGGCCCGGCTGGGGCGAACCGGGCAACTGCATGATGTTTACTTGTTGCGGCATGAGGTCACGCAGGGTATGAACCCCGCGTATCCGGTTGCATTTTCCATCAATGCGCGCTGGGGAGCGTTGCCATGATAAACCTGTGGAATCAGCTCAGACACGAATTGGGATGGCAAGGGATAAGCGGGATCGTGTTGCTATTGGCCGGGCTGCTTATATCAAATACAGTTTTGAAACCAGTCGAAGAGCGTGTTGCACAAGCGCGTGAACAGGTAGCGGCACAAGACACTCGTACTTCGCTGGGCGCGGAGATGCAGCGGCAGGTGAATAGTTCGCCGACCGCCATGCTGGAAAAGTTTTATGATTTCTTTGCGACCGATCAGGAAGTCACCGACTATCTTGCCAGGATATACAATCTGGCGCAGGCGAATGGCCTGGTATTGAGGAAGGGAGATTACAAGGTGGTGCGCAACAAGGGCGAGCGTATCACGCAATACCAGATTTCGCTTCCGCTGACCGGGGGCTATAATCGGATACGCAGTTTTACCGCACAGGTGCTGGAAGAGATTCCAACGCTCTCTCTGGACCAGATCAAGTTTGAACGCAAGCAGGCGAATGATCCTGCGGTAGAGGCGGAAGTCATATTTACCTTATATATGGAGAGCAGCCATGAAGAAAATAGTCAGGAATAAAATTCGAACGATGCTGATCTGGAGCATATTGCCGCTATGGCTGATGAGCTTCTTTTTTGGCAGAGCCAGCGTGGCAGTGGTTGAGGTGGCCCAATCCCAAGCGCTTACATCAAACAAGGCGGGCGCACGACAAGCCGCCGAGCGCCGCGCAGCGATGGATCTGAATGTCGATAACCTGGTTCGGCCAAAACATAAGGCACCCAAAGCGGATCCATTTGCTACATATATTCCGCAACCGCGCGCGCTCCCGGCAGCGCCGCCCCCGCCCGCACCGTCTGCGCCGTCTTTGCCCTTTACTTTCCTGGGGCGCATGGTTGAGAACGACAGCACGGTTATTTTCTTGTCCAAGCAAGATCAGAGCTACAGCGTGAAAATAAATAGTGTGCTGGATAAGGATTATCGGGTGGACATGATAAATAACGATCAGGTGGTGTTTACCTACCTGCCACTCAATATTCAGCAAACCCTATCCTTTGGCCAGGCGGGTTAACTGGATTAACAGCCATGGGTGCACCCAAATGGTGAGGCAAGCCGGCTTCACCCTGATTGAATTGATGGTTACCGTTGCGATCATTGCCGTTCTGGCCACGATCGCCTTTCCCATGGCCGAAGTTGCCGCTCAGCGCAGCAAAGAGCAGGATCTGCGCCATTCGTTGCGACAGATACGCGAAGCGATAGATGCCTACAAGCAGGTATGGGATGAAGGACGCATCGAAAAAAAATTGGGTGAACCCGGCTATCCGCCGAAACTGAAAGCTCTGGTGGAAGGGGTGAAAGATGCCAAGAGCCCGGAAGGAAAAAAAATCTACTTCCTGCGCAGCCTGCCGCGCGACCCTATGTCGGATGACGACCAGGCCACGGCGGAAGAAACCTGGGGCAAGCGCAGCTATGCCAGCCCATACGATGACCCGCAGGAAGGCGAGGATGTGTTCGATGTCTATTCGCTGAGTGAAGGCGAGGGGTTAAATGGAATTCCCTATCGCGAGTGGTAAGATTTTTTATTCTGTTTCCGGATGGCACGCGTAGATTTTCTATTTGCAAATAGGTCGTTTATAAGTTCAGGGCGCCTCTAAAAATTCAAAATCCTAAGCGAGGCAAGGCGCGCAACTCGTCTATTTTGATATGTAAGCGTTAAAATTTATTGAGCAACGCAGTATCGCGACGGAGTTTGGGTTTTTAGAGGTGCCCTTCAGTGACTCATAAACAAGGCGGCCAAGCCGAGGAAAATGAAGAACCCGCCGCTGTCAGTGATGGCGGTCAGCATCACACTGGAGCCTATGGCCGGGTCGCGCCCCATACGATGCATGAGCAAGGGGATCAGTAAGCCGGCCAGTGCGCCGAGCAACAGATTGAGCAGCATGGCACTGGTTAAGATCACGCCGAGCAGGGCGTTACGATAAAGGTAATAAGCGAACAGCCCCGCTATCCCGCCCCAGACCAGGCCGTTCAGCACGCCGATGGCGAGTTCCTTGCTTATCAACCGCCGCGCGTTGGCCGGGGTAATCTGCCCCAATGCCAGCGAGCGGACGATGATGGTGGTGGTTTGATTGGCCGAATTGCCGGCAATGCCCGCGACGATAGGCATCAGCGCGGCGAGTGCGACGAATTTTTCTATGGTGTTTTCAAAACCGCCGATCACGCGCGAGGCAAAGAAGGCGGTGCAAAGATTGAGAGCCAGCCACATCCAGCGGTTCTTCGCGCTTTTCCATACCGAGGCGAAAATATCCTCCTCCTCGCGCAAACCGGCCAGATTTAATACATCGCTTTCCGATTCTGACCGGATGTAGTCCACTACCGTGTTTACCGTGACGCGCCCAACCAATCTGCCATCATCATCCAGCACGGGTGCAGAAACCAGGTCGTAGCGCTCGAAGGCTTGTGCCGCCTGCTCCGCCTTTTCATTCGAATGCAGCTTGATGGTATCGGCTATCATCAGCTTGGCGACAGGCACATCCGGCTCATTGACCAGCAGGCGGTGGAGCGGAAGCACGCCTTTGAACAGATCATTTCTATCCACCACAAACAACTGATCGGTGTGGTCCGGCAGTTCGTCGAAGCGGCGCAGATAGCGCGACACCACTTCCAGCGTGACATCTTCGCGTATGGTCACCATGTCAAAATCCATCAGCGCGCCGACCGCGTCTTCCGGGTAGGATATGGCCGAGCGCAGTTGCTCACGTTCCTCAATGGACAGCGACTTGAACACATCGCGCATCACCGCATGGGGCAGGTCCGGTGCCAGGTCAGCGATCTCGTCTGTGTCGAGCCGTTCCGCCGCCTCGCGCAATTCATCGCTGCTCATCGTGGCAATCAGCGTCTCGCGCACCGCGTCGGAAACTTCGATCAGGATGTCCCCGTCGCGGTCAGCCTTGACCAGATCCCACACCAGTAAACGCTGTTCGATGGGCAGGGCTTCTAGGATGTAGGCGACGTCAGCGGAGTGCAGGCTGCCCAATTTCTCGCGCAGTTCGGCCAGATGCTGCTTGTGTAATAACTTGTCTACCAGCTCATGGCGTTCCGCGCGCGGCATTTCCTGCTTGTGCGCAAGCGTTTCCACCAAGGCATGCTTGTCCAGCAGGTGTTGCACCTGTTGCAGGTGCTCCTGCACGTTTTCGGTGTAATGGGATTCGTGATTTTCGGTCATGGCGCGCTGCCTGAAAAGATTGCGGCTATTGTAAAGAAATCATTGCCCGAATGCTCAGGGAATTTCCGCGCCGTTCATGCGCGCCAGAATGATGTTGGTCTTGAGCAGCAGGCCGCGCGCTTCGCGATGTTTATCGTAGTAGCGCGGGTTGGGCACCATTGCGGCGAGCCTTGCGGCCTGATCCGCTGAGAGCTGCGCCGCGCTCACTTGGTAGTAATGCCGCGCGGCCGCTTCCGCGCCGAACACGCCGTTGCCCCACTCGATCACATTGAGATAAATCTCGAAAATGCGCCGCTTGTCCATCACCGCTTCCAGCATCACGGTAATCGCCGCCTCTTCCAGCTTGCGCCACGGCGTGCGCTTGGTGGAGAGGAATAGATTCTTGGCAAGTTGTTGGCTGATAGTAGAACCGCCCGCCACGATTTTCCCCTTCCTTAGATTTTTTTCGTAGGCCTTCTGGATGCCCTCCCAATCGAAGCCTTCGTGATCGACAAACTTGGCGTCTTCGGCGGCGACCAGCGCGCGCTTGAGGTTGTTGGAAATCCTGGCGTAGGGAACCCATTTGTGCCGCAGTTCGGCATCCGGGTTTTTGTCCTGCATGATTTCCAGGCGGGTATCCATGAACGCGCTGCTGGACGGGTTGAATTTCACCCACCATACAATGTGCGCGAACAGCCATACCTGATAGAGCAACACCAGACCGATTGCAATGGCGAACACACGCCATAGCCAGCTTCTCTTTTTTTTCATGCGACAGAAAACCGTAGCCCGGATGCAGCGCAGCGGAATCCGGGGATTGGTGGACACGCCCGGAGTTTCCCCGGATTCCATTGCATTCCATCCGGGCTACGCCCGCTTTCCATCATGGCTGGCGAAGCGCGGCGATGACCGGCGCGGTATCGGGGTGCACGCCGCGCCAGATATAGAAAGATTCGGCGGCTTGCTCGACCAACATGCCGAGACCATCCGAAACCACAGCAGCGCCGTGTTCGCGCGCAAATTTCATGAACGGCGTTTCGCGTCCGTACATCATGTCGTAGGCCAACGCGCCGGGGGCGAAAATGCCGAGTGGCAGCGGCGGCATTTCATTCGATAGCCCAGCGGAAGTAGCGTTGATGACAATATCGAATGATTTACCGGCAAGCTCCTCGTAACTACAAATGGATACATTGGTTCCCCTGGCTAGATGGCGTGCCCTATCTACCGTGCGATTGGTGATCGTGATATTCGCGTCAGCATGGCGTAATGCACGGCGTAATGGCAATAACACTCCACTGGCCGCGCCGCCTGCTCCCATCAGTAAAAGCCGCTTTCCTGTTAAATTTACGCCTAGATTCTGTTCAAGGTCGCGCACAAGACCCACTCCGTCGGTATTATCGACCTCTATTACACCATCCAGAAATTTCAATGTATTAGCAGCCTTGGCATTATCAACATCTTCTGAATGAGATACGGCTCTCCCGATGCTGCGCAATTGAAATGCATGTTCTTTGAACGGCACGGTGACGTTGCAGCCCCTGTAACCTTTCTTGCGCAATTCGTCTATCTTTGCAGCGAACCCGTCCAGCGGCGCTTCGATGGCTTCATAGCTGATGTCCTGTCCGGTCTGTTCGGCAAACATCTTATGTATCTGCGGCGATTTGCTGTGCGCGATGGGGTGGCCGATAACGGCATATTTGTCGGTCATGCTTGTTCTGAGAGTATCGAAGGAGTAGGGCGAATTATAACCGCTTCCAGAGCATGACTCCCACGCCGCATATTGCCAATGCCCACACGACCGTCGCGCCGCTCGGCAGATCGAACCATGCCGATAGTAAAAGTCCGGCGGCGTAACCGGAAATGCCGATGGCGAAGGCATACACCATGCGATGCGCGGTGATGCGATACGTGGCGAGCGCTGGCACGATCAGGCTGGCGAACACCAGATACACGCCGACTAATTGCACCGAGGCGGTAACGGCCAGCGCGAACAGCGCGTAGAAACCCAGGTAATGGGTCTTGAGCTTGCTCCACTGCCACAGCGTGAGCAAAACGGCGGTCAATAAAGCGGTGGCGATCAATTGAGTGTTGCTCACCCAGAGGATTTGCCCGACCAGCAGATCCTTGAGACGTTCGCCGGAGTGAACGTCGTGGCTCATCAGCAATATGCCTCCGCTGGCCGCAAGCACAAAGGTCAGGCCGATGCAGGCTTCTTTCACTTCGGGCAGACGTTTTTCGATCCACGCCAGCAGCGCCGCGCCGCACAGCGCGCTGGTGGCGGCGATGAGCTGCACTAGCAGCGGCTGCCCGGTTAGATCCAGCAGTGCGGCGATGATGACACCCAGCCCGGCAATTTGCGCGACGGCGAGATCGGCGAAAATCACGCCACGCTCCAACACCTTCATGCCGAGCGGAATGTGCGTGGCGAGCACCAGCAAACCCGCGATGAGCGCCGGCAGCAGGATGTTGAGTTCGATGCTGTTCATAGTGATTCCTTTAGCAGTTCGTCATTCCGGCAGAAACCCCCATCCTAACCTTCCCCCGGAAGGGGAAGGGACGATTGCTTCCTCTCCCGCAAGCGGGAGGGGAGAGCGAAGCGAGGGGCCGAGGTGAGGGTTGCCGGAATCCAGCGGTTTTATCAAAAAAAGGTAGGGTGGATAAAAGGTGCATAGCGCCGTATCCACCGTCCGCTGGTGGAAACGCTACGCTTTTTCCACCCTACATATTTATTCGCGGGAATGACGGCCATTATTTCAATCCCGCCAGCAAACGCTGAATCGTGTCGTCGAACATCGCAAATAAATCGGTCGCCTGCGGTGTGCCGCCAACGGTAAAGGGCAACATTACGGCGGGAATATGCGCGCGTTCAGCGATCCATTCCGATGGCCGACCATCCTGATAGGCTGCGCGCAATACCATGCGCGCTGGATGTTGTTGAAGTTCATTCAGTACGCTGCCCAGATAGGCCGCGCTGGGTTCCATGCCGGGTTTGGGTTCCAGTTCGGCGATTTGTTTCAGTCCCAGCCAGTTGTTCAGGTAGGGGAAGCCTCGGTGCTGCACGATGACGGGGATGCCTTTCAATGGCGCGGCCTGCTGCCCCCATTTCGCAATCGCGGCGCGCCACTGCTGATTGAACGCGGCGAGTTGCTGCCGGTAGTAAGCGGTGTTGCTTGGATCAAGCTGGATCAAACGCTTGCTGAGTGCTTCCGCAATCGGCAAAAAATTGCGCGCATCGGTCTGAACGTGCGGGTTGCCCGCAGCGTGCACATCGCCCTCGGCGCGATCCAGTCGCGCCGGAATCTCCAGCATGACCACATAATGTGCGGCTTCAAAATAACCGCTGCTGCCCGGCAGTACCGCGCTGTTGCCGGATTCGCGCAGCACCACCGGCAGCCAGGCCGCTTCCAGTTCCGCGCCGGTACACACCACCAGGTTTGCACGCCTTGCTTTGGCGATCAGGCTGGGGCGCGCTTCCACGCGGTGCGGGTCTTGCAGCGCGCCGGTGGCGGTGTAGATGCTGGCTTTGTCTCCCGCCAGTTGTTGCGCGAGCGCCGCCCATTCCGGTTCGCAGGCGAACACGTCGAGCGCGGCGTGGACGTTGCCGCTGAGCAGCAATAGTAAAAACGTACAGAGGATTCTTTGCATGGATTTTCCTTTTGAGTGATGCGTATCAATACTGGTGCGCGCCGTGCGCGCCCATACTCATGATGTATTGCACGAACAATTGATTATCAGCCAATCCCTGGCGCGAGTTGTCGCGCGCCAGTTGCAGGCGCAGGCGCGAAAATTCGCTCGGGCTGAAATCCAGCATCAGGCTGGTGCGCGAGGGGCGGTAGCCGTAATCGCTGATGACGTTGCCCGCGTTCAGCGCGCCCACCGCAGCGATGCCCGGATCGAGCCTGTCATAGCGCAAGCCGTTGCGCCAGCGCGGCATGAACTGATAAACGCTTTGCACATACCAGCCGCTTTGGGTTACAGAGAAACTATCGGTGATTGGCGGGGGTGGCGAGGCTGCATTTATATCGTAAGTCAGCGAGCCGCTTTCCTTGCGGCGGAAATACTCGCCTTGCAGTTTCACGTAGCGGTCGCGCAGATTGCCGTTGGGCGCATATTTCCACACCAAATCCACGCCTGCCGTCCGGCTATCGCCGCTGAAGCTGTTGCTCACGCCGTCCGCTGTGTCAAGCAAATCCGGCACGGCATCGCTGACCGCATCAACCCGTTTGGTTTGGTGCAGCGAAACCCCGGCGCGCCAATTGTGCTCGATGCCGATGTCGTCACCGATATGCGCGAACAGCACCCCTGCGCCGCTACCGTTCCTGGCGCGATCGGTGCCGGGAAAGCCGCGCCCGCGACCCAGTTCGGCGGCGATTTCCAGGAAGGTATCGGTCGGCGCCAACCATTTCAGTTGTAGGCCGTCTTCGCCCAGCTGGTTGTCCCACAGCGTCGCATACACCAGCGGCTGGTCGACGAAATCCCAAGTGTGCGCGTGTTTCTCGTTGAGATAGCCGAGGCCGGAAAGGAAGCGTCCCATTTTCAGGCTCAGCCCTGCACTCAGCGCGCCGGTCTGCACATAGACATCTTCCGCGCTGAGGCCGCCCGCCGGATCAATCGCGAACCGGCCCACGCCGCGAAACTGTGGATCAATATTGGCGGTAATCACCAGTTCCGATTCGCCCAGATTGAACCCTTGCTCGTGCCCGGGGTTGGCATTCATGGCAAAACCTGTGGCCGGGATGGCCGGGTCTTGCCGGAGGTTGCCATAGGTTTCGCCCAGGATCAGCGAGATGGCCGGATTGAATGCGCCCTCGCCGCCGCTGTTGCGCGTCGGGGTTGGGCCGGATTGTTCCATGCGCTGTTCCAATTGTTGAACCCGCTCACGGATGGCTTGCAGATCGCCATCGCTTGCGGCGGATGCGTTGAACGGATGGCTTAACAGCGCGGCAAGCGCCGCGCTCACATAAATTATTTTGGACATTTTTAACTCCACAAAATGAATAATTCCGATTCGGGGTCAATGGTAGGGGCGCGATTCATCGCGCCCTTCGCCATTTTCTGGGGCATGTATAGATCAGGGCGCGATGAATCGCGCCCCTACACACGCATGGGAAAAAATTAAATTTAAGCGGAGTAAGGCGGAGCGCGCGCCGCGAATGCGACGAAGGTATTTGAGATGCAAGAACTGGAATTGTTGAGATGAAATGTTGCGCAAGTTTTGCTACTGGCGAAACTGAAGCTGCTGCTGCCGATCGCGCTGCCGATATGGGCATATGTCGCGCAAAAATCGCCATGTTTGTCATGCGGCAGCGATTGATCCGAGCCATGCGATTGTTCCGCCAGGGCGTGCGAAATGCCATGCGTCAAGCTGCCCGCTTGCGCAAACAGCAGAGCGAAAACCAACAGCAGTCGGGTGAACAGGGAGTTAGGCATAGGGCACACTCTAAACCAGGAAGGTACAATCGGACAAGCCCTTATTTACTTTCCAGCCTGTCGCTTGAAGTAAATGTCCAGGTGCGCGTGATGCTGAGGATGTCAGTGTCTTTGCGGATGTCCGGCGGCAAGGGAGAGAAGGGAGCGGCCAACCTGACGATGCGTTGCGCCGCCGCATCCAGGATGCGCTGGCCGGATGAGCGGCTTACATCCACACTTTCCACGCTGCCGTCGGCGCGGATGGAAACGGTCAGTTGCAGGCTGCCGTAAATATTTTTCTGGCGCGCCGCTTCGGGATAATTCAGGTTGCCGATGCGTTCCACTTTGATGCGCCAGTCTTCGATATATTGCGCGAAGCGGTATTCCCGCGTGCGCGCACCGATGAACTTGCGCCGTGGCAATTTCTGGTAGGCTTCAAAATCCTGGCTGATTTCCGCTTCCAGACGGGCGATTTCAAGTGCGCGGCTAACCATGTCCTGTCCGCTGGTTTGTGCGCTGACTTCCTGTTGTGTTTTATTTTTTTCTTGCGCCACAGTGTACGTGCTTTTTGTTTGTGTCAACAAGCGCTTGGCCTCCCGCTCAAGTTGCCGCACCCGCCGCGCGGATTGTTCCGGGGTAAATTGTCGGTCATCTCTCAGGGTGGGCAGCGGGCTTTTCGCGCGGCGGTCTTCGGGGGTGTTGCCGCCGCCATCAAGGTTGCTTTGCGCCAGGGCATCGGCCTTGGCGGGCCGCGATGTTGATTTGCTGTTGACCAGAACCACTTGCAGCGGCGGCATGAAATCGGAGGTCTTGCGCGGGTCGGGCAGAGCGAAGCCGATACCAAACAGGATAAGAGTATGCAGCACCAGCGAGAATGCCAGGGCAAATGAAATGGGTTGCTTGAGCAGGGCGGGCAGGGTGTTGAAAAACGTAGCGAGCGCAGCCAAGACAAGGCGAAAATGGGCGAGAAACCGGAGGTTGCATAAAGTTTGTCGCTTTCCGACCCCGAATTTTGAGTCCATTTTTAACGCGGTATTGGCAAGCGCAGTAGTTTTTCAACCCCTGCTAACAAGCCGCAACCTCCTCCTCAACGATAGCGACGAAGCGTGCCTGGAAATGCAGGTCGAGCAAATCAATTTCACCCATCTCCAGCGTCACGCGCGTATTCGGCAGCAATTCCGGCAACGAGGGGATGCGCTGCGCCAGAGGAATGCGTGCGAGCTTGACCAGGTTTTCGCGCAGCACCCATGCAGGAATTAACAATTGATTTTCTCGTTCGTCCCCTCGCCCGCTTGCGGGAGAGGGTTGGGGAGAGGGTGTTGGCGGGAGATGGGAGATGGCTTCCACCTTGGCTTGTTCCTGCAACAGCCAGCGCAGGCACCAGTAGCGTTCCATGTTGCGCTGGAATTCATTGTAGATGGCATAGGCGGCATCGAAGTCGCGCATCACGGTAAACAGCACGGTGTCGTTCCTGGCATATACCGGTTCTTCGCCGCGCAACAGGCTGATAATTTGGCGCTGGTTGATAAAGTCCACATAGCGCCGCAGCGGCGAGCTTGACCACAGATATTGCGCCACGCCCAGCCCCTGATGAGGCGCGGGCACGGTACTCATTTTTACCTTGCCGTTGCTCTGCGTGCGGTAAATACCCGCCACGTCGTGCTTTGCTAACAGCTTGCCCCATTCGCTATTCACAAAAATCATCAGCTCTGACACCACTTTGTCGATCGGTGAACCGCGTTGCCGGATGCCGATAGTGACCTGGTCGTTTTCTACATAAAAATTGTAATCCACCTGCTGCGTGCTGTTGTCGGCGGATTTGCCGCGCACTGTCTCCAGTTCCCGCGCGAATTTCCACAGTAGCGTCAGCTCCGCCGCGTAGGGATAATCCTGCTTGCCTGCGGCCAGTGTGTCCTCGTTGAATAGCGGTTCCAGCGTGTCGTGACGCAGGTTGGCGGCGATGTGGATGCGTTCCACGCGGCTTTCCGTGCCGAGCACGGACAGGGTGTCGGGCGCCACTTCGAGATACAGGGACAGTGTCGGGCAAACCTTGTCCGCGCTCAGGGTAAAGGTCTGCACGATGCTATCCGGCAGCATGGTGATCTTGTCACCGGGCATGTACACCGTGGACAGGCGCTGTGCCGCGATGGAGTCACCCGGCGAGCCGGGGATGATGCCCAGAGAGGGCGCGGCGATATGCACGCCGATGCGCCAATTGCCATTGGCAAGCCGTCGCACCGAAAAGGCATCGTCAATTTCTGTGGTGGTCGCATCATCAATGCTGAATGCGACATCTTCAGCCAGCGGCAGCTCGGGCCAGTCGGCTACTGCCACTTCGGGGAAGCCGGTGCCGGCCGGAAAATTTTCAAACAAGAAGCGCTGTAAATGATAGTCCTGCGTGGAAGGCAGCGCGCCGCATCGTTGCAGCAGGTGCGCAGCGGACAGGTGTGTGGCGGCGCAGGCAGCCTCCAGCGCCTTGACTTCCAGCGAATTGCGATCCGGCTGGTACAGCAGTTGCGGCAGCTTGTTGATGAACTCGGGCGGCAGCGTGAAGGCAGTCAGTTCCCCAGTATAGCGCGCTTGCAAGGCGGCCTGCAGGCGCTTCTTCTCGGCGCTGGCCAGCGCCGATTTGAGTGCCTCCGGTGGTGCGGCTTTGTAATGTCCCTTGCCTTTCTTGTAGAAGTACATCGGCGAGGAATGCAGGCGGATCAAGGCGCCAGCCGCTTCGATGGGATTGGGTGCATGGCCGAAATAGTCGCTGGCCAGCGCATCGAAGCCGAAATCTTCAGGCGGGCAACATTCCCACAGAAACTGTACATCAATGCTGGCCGCGATGGCTTCCGCTTGCACCATGAATTCAGCCAGCCCCGGCTGGGCAAAGCGCAGCAACACATTTGCCGTTTTGATCTTGCTGCGCTTGCCGTGCGCGCTTTCCACCTGCAATGAGGTAGTATTGTCGGTGAGTATCGAGCCGACCTTGAAATTGCCGTCTTCTTCGTAAAAAATATTCATTGGGATGCGGCGAAAAAAGTGGCTTGATTATACCCCAGCGCTGTCCATGGCTTGGAATTTCACTTCAATTTTGGGGTGGTGTTGGGGTAAATTCCAGTATCATGGGTTTGTCCAGCATGATGAGCTCGATAAGCCATATTCTGCTTGTTCAATTCTTCCCTCAAAAATTTTATAAAGGATTTATTGATGAAAAAAGTCCGCGTGTATCTGTCAATTATTTCCGGGGCAATTGCTTCCAGTTTTGTTTTGGGTGCTTCTGCGGCGCACGCCGAACCGGACTCCCGACATGGGCCCATGCACGAGCAGGTGGAAGAAAAGATGTTCAAGGACGCCGATACCAACGGCGACGGCGCGATCTCCAAGGCCGAGTTTAATGCCTTCCAGGCCAAGCATTTCAAAAAGATGGATGCCAACGGTGATGGCAAGATCACCCATGACGAAATGGAAGCCGGCCATAAAAAGCAAGCGAACAGCGGTACGACACATCTGGATAAACGATTCGCAGCGGCTGATGCCGACCATGATGGCGGCCTGAATCGAACCGAAGCTGAAATGATGCCGATGTTATCCATGTACTTCGATGAGGTGGATGCCAACAAGGATGGCAAGGTAACGCGCGAAGAATACTTTGACGCAATGCCATTGTTGCATCGCGGCAAGACCATGGGCCCGGGTGGGAAGCCGGAATCACTTTAGAGTACCCTTATCAATACCTGAAACAACAAGGCCAGCTTTAGGCTGGCCTTGTTGTTCGGGCAATCAGAAAGCGCTCACTTAAGCGACAGCACCCATTGCACGATGGCTTTGATGTCCTCATCGCTTACCGATCGCGCGGTGGCCGGCATCGGTATCTTGCCCCATGTGCCGGCGCCGCCACGGCGCACTTTCACTTCCAGCATGGCTTGCGCGCCCTTGTCAGCCTTGTATTTTGCGGCGATATCCTTGAGTGCTGGTCCGGTAGATTTAGTGGCAACAGCATGGCACATCATGCAGTTGTATGTCCTGGCCAGCGCTTCACCGTTTTCGGCCTGTGCATTGCCCGCCACAACCAAACCCGCTGCCAATATGACCAGACTATAAATATTCATTGATGCCTCCTTAGTATTGGAATGATGGTTGTTAAAGCGCACACCTATTGTAAGCCAAAGCAACCCGGGATTGGGTTTAAGTATTTATGCCCCCTTTTATACAACACCGGCCTGGTGCGCCTGCTCATCCGCATGATAACTGCTGCGCACCATGGGTCCGCAGGCGGCATGGGTAAAGCCCATTTCCAGCGCCGCTTGTTCAAATTTTTTGAAGATGTCGGGATGGACATAGCGCAATACCGGCAAGTGCCCATCGGAAGGTTGCAGGTATTGTCCCAGCGTGAGCATCTCGACATCGTGCGCGCGCAGATCGCGCATTGCTTGCAACACTTCTTCGTCCGTTTCACCCAAGCCCAGCATCAGTCCTGATTTAGTCGTCACGTGCGGGAAACGTGCCTTGAAATCTTTCAGCAACTTGAGCGAGTGCGCATAGTCAGCACCGGGCCGCGCCAGCTTGTACAAACGGGGTACAGTTTCCATATTGTGGTTCAGCACATCGGGCAAGCTTTGCGCCAGTATGTCCAGTGCTGTTTCCAGACGCCCGCGAAAATCCGGCACCAGCGTTTCCAGTTTGGTATTCGGCGAAGTGGCGCGGATGGCAGACAGGCAATCGACAAAATGCTGCGCGCCACCATCGCGCAAATCATCGCGATCCACGCTGGTGATGACCACATATTTAAGCTTGAGCAGCGCGATCGATCGCGCCAGATTGGCCGGTTCATTGATGTCCGGCGGCAGCGGTTTGCCGTGGCCCACATCGCAGAATGGGCAGCGCCGCGTGCACAGATCACCCAGAATCATGAAAGTAGCTGTACCCTTGCTGAAGCATTCACCGATATTGGGGCAGGAAGCTTCCTCGCACACGGTATGCAAATTATGCTCGCGCAGCAGGCGCTTCACGTCGTGATAGCCCTGGCCGCTGCCGGATTTGACGCGTATCCATTCCGGCTTGCGCAGGCGTTCCTGCAACGGCACGATCTTGATCGGGTTGCGCGCGGTCTTGGCGGCGCCGGTTTGTTTTTCAATGTTGCTCATGCGGGTTCCTTTATTTTGTTGTGATGCAACTGCAATAGCGCGATAAGGTTGTGCGCCAGTTGTTGCTCCAGTTTGGCCAGTGGTGCATTGATGCCGACATTGTACGCTTGGGTCACTTGCAGCCCGATGTGGCCGCAGGGGTTGATACACGTGAAAGGCGACAAATCCATATCGACATTAAGAGCTAGGCCGTGATAACACGAGCCATTGCGGATTTTAAGGCCAAGCGCAGCAATTTTAGCGTCGTTCACATACACACCTGGCGCATCTTCTCGTCCTAGAGCCGTCACGCCGTAATCATCGAGCAGGTCGATCACCGCCTGTTCCATCAGGCGCACCAGCTCGCGCACGTTGATCTTCCAGCGGCGCAGGTCGAGCAGCAGATAGGCGACGATCTGGCCGGGGCCGTGATAGGTGATCTGGCCGCCGCGATCAATTTTGATTACCGGGATGCTCGTGCTGCGCAACAGGTGTTCCGGCTTGCCCGCCAGTCCCTGCGTATATACGGGCGGGTGTTGCAGCAGCCATATCTCGTCGCGTGTCTCGCTGGTGCGTTGCGCGGTAAATTCTTTCATCGCTTGCCAGGTTGTGTTGTATTCGACGAGGCCGAGGGTACGGATCAGGACTGAGGACTGAGGGCTGAGGACTGAGTGGGGGAGGGCGCAGCCTGAGTCCTCAGTCCTCAGTCCTGAGTCCAGCGTTCTCATAACACCATCACCACCATCGGGTGGTCGCATAGTTCCTGATACAGCGCGTCGAGTTGCTGGCGCGAAGTGGCGCGCACGGTGCAGGTCAGGCTGAGGTAGCGCGCTGCCTTGCTGCTGCGCATTTCCATGCTGGCGGCGCTGAACTGTGGGTCGTGGCGCAACACGACTTCTGTTATCGCTTGCGCGAAACCTTGCTGCGACTGCCCCATTACTTTGATCGGGAAGTCGCACGGGTAATCAATGAGGGAGTCTGCCGATTTCATTTTGTTCTGTGCCCAACCTACCTAATTTTTCCGCATCACATCGCGCTTGTAATCTTGATACAGCTTGTGCAGTTTTGCGAACATCGCGCCCGGTTTGCCTGTGCCGACCGGCTTGCCATCCAGCGTGGTGATGGCGAGCACTTCCTTGGTGCTTGATGTGAGCAGCAATTCGTCCGCGTCGAACACTTCGCTCTTGGCGATCTTGCGTATTTCATGCGGGATGCCGTTGGCGGCGGCGATTTCCAGTATTACGTCGTAGGTGATGCCGGGCAGCATCAGATTATTTTTCGGCGGGGCGAGCAGCGTGTTATTTTTGACCACAAATATGTTGCTGGCCGCGCCCTCGGTCATGAACGCATTATCCCGAATCAGTATGGTTTCCGCGCAGCCCGCATCGACCGCCATCTGGCGCAGCAGCACGTTGGGCAGCAGGGCGATGGCCTTGATGTCGCAGCGCAGCCAGCGGTTATCCGCCGCGCTGACCGCGCCCACGCCACTGGCGAGCAGGGCGGCAGGCGGGGTGAGCAGCGGGTTGCTCATCATGAACACCGTCGGCTGGATCGGCGGGTTGGGAAAAGCGTGATCGCGCTTGGCCACGCCACGCGTGATGTGCAGATACAGATATTGGTCTTGCTCCGCGTTGCGCGCGATGAGTTCGTTGATGATGCTTGCCCATTCGTCCCCGCTGTGCGGATTGGCCAGCCTGATGCCGTCCAGGCTGTGCTGCAGGCGCTGGAGATGTTCGGCCAGACGAAAGGCATGGCGCGAATACACCGGGATCACTTCGTACACGCCGTCGCCGAAAATGAAGCCGCGATCCAGCACGGGAATCCTGGCTTCCTCGATGGGCATGAATTGACCGTTTAAATAGACTGTCATCGTATGATCCTTAAGTGCCGATAATTTTATTGAAAAGCAGGCGGATGCTGTCCCACCCGCGTGAAAATATATTGGCCAGCGGCACGGCATCCAGCGCCACCATCGGAAATTCGGCATAGGGCTGGCCGCCCAGCGTGAGTTTCAGTATGCCGATTTTTTGTCCGCCGCTAATGGGCGCGATCAGAGGCTGCTGCGTTTCCATGACCGCTTTCAATTGTGCCAGTTGCCCTTTCGGGATGGACAGGAAAAGGTCGCTGCGGAATCCCGCATTGACCTTGCTCTCGGCGCCTTTCCATAGCCGCACCCCGGCCACCGTCTGATTTTTTTGGTACAGGCGCACCGCTTCAAAATGTTGCAAGCCGTAATTCAGTAACCTCTGGCTTTCCGTGGCGCGCAGGTTATCCGAGGCCGCGCCGATCAGCACCGAAATAAGCCGCCGCTGATCGCGCTTGGCCGACGCGATCAGGCAGAATTTGGCGCTTTCAGTGTGCCCGGTTTTCATGCCATCCACAAAGGGGTCCATCCACAACAGGCGGTTGCGATTGGTCTGATTGATATTGTTGTACTGGTATTCGCGCATGCTGTAGAGCGGATAGTGTTCCGGGAAATCGCGCACAATGGCGGCGGCAAGCAGTGCCAGGTCGTAGGCGGTGGAGTAGTGCTGGGGCTGTGGCACGCCGGTGGCGTTGGCGAAGCGGGTGTTAGCCATGTTCAAACGCCGCGCTTCCTGGTTCATCGAGTTGGCGAATTTTTCCTCGCTGCCAGCGATGGCGATTGCCAACACACGCGCGGCATCGTTGCCGGACTGTACGATGAGGCCGCGCAGTAATTCCGCCACTGTGACCGGTTTGTTTTTGTCGAGGAACATGCGTGATTCCTGGCCTTCGATGCGCAGTGCCTCGGCTGTAGGGGTAATCAAGTCGCCGAGCGTAAGCTGGTCCAGCTTGAGCGCGGTGAAGGTCAGGTAGGCCGTCATCAGCTTGGTCAGGGAGGCAGGCTCGATGCGCTCGTTACCGTTCTGGTTGACCAGAATCTGGTTGCTGGTGAAGTCGTACAATACATAGGACTTGGCTGCCAATGCTGGCGCGGGCGTCAGGGGGGTGGCTTGCTGCGCCTGGGCGAGGGTTGGCAATAGCAGGGTGATAAGAAACGACAGCGTAAGCTTCATATTGCGGCCAATAACAAAGCCGTAATTATCCTGGAAACGGCTGTCGGCCGCTTGCAAACTTAAGGGGCTTCTATAAACCCGGATCGGTAGGGGCGCGATTCATCGCGCCCTGATCTATTCATGCATCAGAAGAAGGGCGCGATAAATCGCGCCCCTACGAAATTGCGCTATTGATCTGGAAATGGAATGAGACAGTGCTTGCCTGCTCCAGCGCGACTCATGTATCTTGTGGCACGTTTTTAAATCAAGGAAGGTTCCAATGCGTCATGCAATTTTAATCGCTGCGCTGTTATTTGCGACACAGGCTGGGGCAAGCGAGGTAACGGTCAGCGAATCGTGGGCGCGCGCCACCGCGCCCGGGCAGGGAAGCGGGGCAGTTTACCTGCGCATTATCAGCCAGCGGGAGGCACGTATCGTCGCCGTGGCCAGCCCGGCAGCGGACAGCGCCGCGATGCACAGCATGACCCACGACAACGGCATGATGAAGATGCGCGAACTGGAAGCGCTGCCGCTGCCTGCCGGGCAGGAAGTCGAGCTTGGCTCCGGCGGCAACCACATCATGCTGATCGGCCTTAAGCGACCGCTCAAGGCAGGCGACAGCGTGCCGCTTACGCTGACCATACAGTTTGCCGACAAGCGCAAAGAGAAGGTCGAGGTGAAGGCTCAAGTCAAGCCGCTCACTGCGGGCAATAATTCGCACGAGCATCACCATGACCACTGAGCGAGCTGCCATCAAGTAAGTGCAGACTTCGCCCGCGACCGGCAGCCCGTTTTATTTTGTGCTGCAGGGATGGTGGATTTCTGGGGTAAAATGTAAGTCAGTTTAGCGAAGGAAATTTTATGTCACTAACCGCCGCCACCGCCGCACAAAAAGCCCATACCCTTTCTGAAGCGCTGCCTTACATCCAGCGCTTCTTCGACAAGACTATCGTCATCAAATACGGCGGCAACGCCATGACCGATCCGAAATTGCAGGAAGGTTTCGCGCGCGATGTGGTGCTGCTCAAACTGGTCGGCATGAATCCGGTGGTCGTGCATGGCGGTGGCCCGCAAATCAACGAGATGCTCAAACGCGTCGGCAAGGCAGGCGAGTTCGTGCAGGGCATGCGGGTGACCGACGAAGAGACCATGGATGTGGTGGAGATGGTGCTGGGCAAGGTCAACAAGGACATCGTCAATTTGATTAACCGCCATGGCGGCAAGGCGGTGGGGCTGACCGGGCAGGATTCCTCATTCATCCGCGCCGACAAGATGCTGCTGGAAAGTCTGGAGGAGCCGGGCAAGATGCTGGACATTGGCTTGGTGGGCGAAATCAGCTTGATTGATCCGACCATTATCACTTTTCTTGACTCCGGCGATTTCATTCCGGTCATTGCGCCGATAGGTGTGGGGGCGGATGGCGAGACGTTGAACATCAACGCCGACGTGGTGGCAGGCAAGCTGGCCGAGATATTGAAGGCGGAGAAATTGGTGTTGCTCACCAACACGCCGGGCGTGCTGGACAAGGACGGCAAGTTGCTGACCGGTCTGACGCCGAAACAGATCGATGCGCTGGTGGCGGATGGCACGCTCTCCGGCGGCATGTTGCCCAAGATAGCTTCGGCGCTGGATGCCGCACGGGGCGGGGTAAAGTCGGTGCATATCATTGATGGCCGGGTAGAACATGCGCTGCTGCTGGAGATTTTGACCGATGAAGGTGTGGGTACGCTGATTAAAAGTAAATGAGCCGCGTCTGGATTTTTGACTTGGACAACACCTTGCATGATGCGACGCCGCACATCTTCCCGTATATCAACCGCAGTATGACCGCATACCTGCAACAGCATTTGCAACTGGATGAACAGGCGGCGAACGAATTGCGCATGCATTACTGGCAGCGATACGGCGCGACGTTGAGCGGCATGATGAAGCATCACGCCACCGACCCGGAGCATTTCTTGTGGCATACCCACCAGTTCCCCGATCTGCCGCAGATGGTGCTGCGTGTATCACGCCTGCGCCATGTGCTGCAGCGGCTGCCGGGCAGGAAGCTGGTGTTTTCCAACGCGCCGCAGCGCTATGCGCGCGCGGTGCTGGCATTGCTACG
The DNA here is from genome assembly GCA_009885195.1 of Gallionellaceae bacterium. Taxonomy (GTDB): domain Bacteria; phylum Pseudomonadota; class Gammaproteobacteria; order Burkholderiales; family Gallionellaceae; genus Nitrotoga. Next base: position 14,120 of record VFLG01000024.1, on the reverse strand, counting down.
CATAGATGATTTGTTTGATGACGTGTTTGCCATCGAGCACGCGCGTTACCAGCCCAAGCCGCAGTTGGCAGGATTTGTGCGGCTGCTGCGCAAACACCGATTGAATCCGGCGCGTTGCGTGATGGTGGAAGACAGCGCAGAAAACTTGCAGGCCGCAAAACGGCTGGGCATGCGCACTGTTTGGGTGAATGCCACGCCGCGATTACCGGCTTATGTCGATGTGAAGATTCGTGATGTGACGCAGTTGCCTGGAGCGCTGCACCAGTTGGGCAAAATTTTTTACGGAATTTAACGGGGGCAATATGGCAAGTAAACCGGGCGAAAGAAAATTACAGATTCTGCAAACCGTGGCAGAAATGCTGGAACAACCCAAGGGCGAGAAGATCACCACGGCTGCGCTCGCCGCCCGGCTGGATATTTCGGAAGCGGCGCTGTATCGCCATTTCGCCAGCAAGGCGCAGATGTTCGAAGGGTTGATCGAGTTCATCGAGCAGACCGTGTTTGGTCTGGTGAACAAAATCAGCGCGGAGGAAAGTAGTGGGCTGAAACAGACAGAAGGTATCCTGGCCATGCTGCTCGGTTTCGCCCAAAAAAATCGTGGCATGACGCGCGTGCTGATCGGCGATGCGCTGGTGAACGAGGACGCGCGCTTGCAACTGCGCATCAACCAATTGTTCGACCGGCTGGAAACGACACTCAAGCAGTCATTGCGCATCGCCCAAAGCCAGGGCGAGCTGGACGGCAAGACCGATGTTGGCGCGCATGCCAACGTGCTGTTGTGCTATGTGATCGGGCGCTGGCTTCAGTTCGGCAAGAGTGGCTTTACCCGTGACCCGATGGCGCAATGGCCGCAGCAGTGGGCAATTCTTTCCGGTAAATAAATCACCATGATACTTATTCTCTCTGCCAACACTGACCCGCAAGGCGCGGAATACCGGCAATTGCTGGCGCATCTGGCTACCTTGCCGGGTATCCAGACCCGCGTGCATGTCGAGCGCGGCAGCGAAAAAACACTCACGGAAATCTATCTGATCGGCAGCACCAAATCGCTGGATATTGAAGACATGCGAAGACTACCCTGTGTCGAGCGTGCGGTGCGCGTGTCGGAGGAGTACCGCATTCTGGGCAGGCATAAGGACGACCAGCGCCCGGCATTTTTTGAGTACAACGGCGTGCGCTTCGGTCAGGACACGCTCCACGTGTTTGCCGGATTGTGCGCGGTGGATAATCCAGAGCATGTCGAAATGATGCTGCAAGCGTTGCGCGACAACGGCCAGGTATGCACGCGCATGGGCGCATACAAGCCGCGCACCAGCCCGTATGCATTTCAGGGGCATGGCAAAAATTGTTTGCCTTATGTGTTCGAGCTGGCGGGTAAATACGGCATCAAGGTGATCGCGATGGAAATCACCCACGAATCGCATCTCAACGAGATCAAAGAAGCGTTGCATCAGACCGGCAACCCGACCGGCGTGATGCTGCAAATCGGCACGCGCAACACGCAGAATTTCGAGCTGCTGAAAATCGTCGGTCGCCAAACCGAGATGCCGATCCTGCTCAAACGCGGTTTCGGCATCACGCTGGACGAATCGCTGAACGCCGCCGAGTATCTGGCCAGCGAAGGCAACCGCAATGTAGTTTTTGGCCTGCGCGGCATGAAGACCAACATGGGCGACCCGCACCGCAACTTTGTGGATTTCGCCCATGTGCCGGTGGTCAAGCGCCTGACCCGCATGCCGGTGTGCATCGATCCGTCGCACTCGGTCGGATCGCGACAAGCCGCACCGGATGGCATTCTCGATATGATGCACGTCACCGCGCAAGGCGTCATGGCCGGCGCGAACATGGTGCTGGTGGACTTTCACCCTGCTCCGGCCAAGGCGCTGGTGGATGGCCCGCAGGCACTGCTGTTGAAAGAGCTGCCGTATTTTCTGGAAGACGTGCGGATCGCGCGCGAGGCGTACCTCAAACGGGTTGCGCTGGCGCAGCGTTATCCGAACGCCCGGCAGTAGTTTTGCAGCGCCCCGCTAGAAACGGAAACCCAGCTTCACGCTGTATGACTTGGCCTCTCCGGTTTTATCCGCTTCCAGCGCCATATTGATCAAGCCAAGGTTCAGGTTGCCGCCCGCGAACAGCTTGCGCTGGGTAAAGCTTTCCTCGGTCAACACGGCTCCCACATTGGGTGTGCTATTCACCCACACCTGCCCTAAACCCGCATAAGGGGTGAACATGGCAAAGCCTTTGGAAATGGAAATATCCAGGCTCTTGGTGTCCAGTGCCAGTTGGGTCACTCCGCTTAGCTTGGTCATTGCGCCGCGTATAGCCACGGCCGGCATGGTGATGCCGCCTTCCAGTATGGCGTAACGCAATTCTGCGCCGAACAGTGAGATGTTGGTGGTCGGTATTTTGGAATAGAACGCGGCAATATCCAGATTCAAAGGCAGGCCTTTGGCAACGTGCAGCTTGGGAATAATCAGCGTGCTGATGGTGTCGCCACCCGTGGCCGTGGACCATGCTTGCGAGCTTTTTTCCATATCGGTGCCGGTCACTACCAGGCCGATGTCAAAGCCGGTGATGCCGAGCGGCTCTGCCGGAGTAACGGGCTTGTAGCTGAAGGCCGAACCCAAATCCTCGGATAGGACTTTAAACTCGGCCTGAGCCAGAGCTTGTAGCGCGGAAATTTCCGCAGCAAAACTAGATTGGCTAATAAAGGCCAAGGCGCAAAATAGTGGCAGTAGTTTTTTCATGATTCGATTCACTCCATTGAGGTTGGTTAAAAAATCATCAGTTTCAGGCTGCGCTTTAAGTGTGCAGCAAAGTCCTGACCATCAGTTTTACAACTGCTTGAGGTAAGGCAGCCGCATTTTGGCACATCTGGGCGGATGGTTAGGGAAAATTATTAGGGCATCTCTATAAATCCAAACTCCGTCGCGATACTGCGTTGCTCAAAAATTTTTAACGCTTACATATCAAACATATGCGGCGCGCTAAAATTTTTCTCGCGCCTTGTCTCGCTTAGGATTTTGAATTTATAGAGGCGCCCATTATTTATGCCACATCGCTTCCGCTTGCCCTTCGGCCAGATTCAGTACACGGCTCAGTATGAATAGCAAATCAGACAGGCGGTTCAGGTAGGGCAGGCCCTGTTCCGGAGTGGCTTCTTCACTGGCCAGCGCGACCAAGTCGCGTTCCGCGCGGCGAGCCACAGTGCGGGCAACATGACAGAGTGCCGCAGCGCGCGTCCCTCCCGGCAGTATGAATTCTCTGAGCGGCGGCAAATCGGCGTTGTAGTGCGCGATGGCATGATCCAGACGCGCGACTTTGTCTTCGGTGAACGGCGCAATGGGATACGCCAGAGAACCGCCCAAATCGAACAAGTCGTTCTGAATGGCCAGCAGCGCATCGCGCACGTCCGGCGGCAGCGCCTCGGCGAGTAGCACGCCGAGATGGCTGTTAAGTTCATCCACGTTGCCGATGGTACAAATGCGCGCGCTGTGCTTGGGCACGCGCGACCCATCGGCCAGCCCGGTCGTGCCGTCATCGCCGGTGCGGGTGACGATTTTGCTCAGACGGTTAGCCACTATTGTTTCTCCAAACAGGTCAAATATAAAGATGCATCCGGTGCCGTGCCATTGCGCTGCGCTTGCCAGATCATCTCCGCCAGGCATTCCATCATGCGGTGTTGCGCGTCGTGTTCCGATTGGTAATGCGCGGCGAGCCGCTGGAAGTGTGCGCGGATGCCGTGCGGCTGTCCAGTGGAAATCTGTTCCTCAATGGTGAGATGCATCATCAAGTGCAGAAAGGGATTGGTTGCTCCCTGTTCCGGCGCGTAGTCTTTATCCTGATAGCGATCTGGATCAGCCAGCAGGCCGTGATATTCCGGATGCTTTTCGATCAGTTGCGCGACCAGGTCTTCCAATGGCGTGAGCAATTCCCCGGCGCGGCGTTTGCGCCAGGTTTCGAACAAAAACAAGCGGGCTTCATCGCGGGTTGGATTGAACATCATCTATATTACCTTGTCCCGGTATTCGCACAAATTCACGATACTACAAATCCCGCACTTCGGCTTACGCGCCTGGCACACATAGCGCCCATGCAGAATCAGCCAGTGATGTGCGTCATGTTTGAATTCATCCGGAGTGAATTTGAACAGCTTATGTTCCACTTCCAGCACGGTTTTACCCGATGCCAGTCCGGTGCGGTTGGCCACGCGGAAGATATGGGTATCCACCGCGATAACCGGCTGGCCGAAGGCGGTGTTGAGCACGACGTTGGCGGTTTTGCGTCCCACACCCGGCAGGGCTTCGAGTTCCGCGCGCGTCTGCGGCACATCGCCGCCATGCTTTTCCAGCAGCAGCTTGCAGGTTTGGATAATGTGTTTGGATTTGGTCTGGTACAGGCCGATACGCTGTACATAGTTGCGCAATTTTGTTTCGCCTAAATTCAGAATGGCCTGCGGCGTGTTGGCGACCGGAAACAGTTGCCGCGTAGCGGCGTTTACGCTTACATCCGTGGCTTGCGCCGACAAGATGACAGCAATCAATAGCTCAAAGGTCGAATGATATTCCAGCTCAGTAGTGGGATGCGGGTTGGCCGCTTGCAGGCGCAGGAAAATTTCGCGGCGTTTGGCGGGGTTCATCGGATTGTTTGCTCACTCTGATTTTATGCGATTGCTATACTACGCTGACTTCCTGTAAAAATGTGGCGGTAATATCTGGCAAGATCATAACCCGGAATTTCCCAGATGTTTTCAGGTTAAAGTGTGCATTCGAAAATAATGGGGCGTCATGGGATGAATAAAATTAGTCAAGGTTTGGCGTTGCTGGTGGCATCTGTCTGGCTCGGCGGGCTGTGCGCAATCGGCTATCTGGCTGCACCAGTGCTGTTCCAAACACTGCCGGACAGGCAGCTGGCGGGGATGCTGGCCGGCAAGCTGTTTGCAGTCATGGCATACACGGGTATCGTTTGCGCCCTGTATTTGCTGGCCTATTATTTCGCCCAGTTTGGCAGGCAGGCATTCAGGCAAAAGATATTCTGGGTGATTGCCGCCATGTTGCTGTTAACATTGGCAGGGCAGTTCGGTATTCAGCCGATACTGGCCGATCTTAAGGCGCAGGCGATGCCCGACGCAGTGATGCACAGTGTGTATGCTGAAAGTTTTAGAACCTGGCACGGCGTGGCGAGTATCGTTTACCTGGTGCAAAGCCTGATGGGAATTGTGCTGGTACTCAAGATTGGAGTGCGTTCTTCATCGCCAGTTTAGTGTGTGTCGCATTTACGCCGTTGTGTTGTTTTGTGGTGACGCCCATAATGTGCTGAAAATAAAGTGAGCGATTGACCCGTTTGTTGTGTGGAGGTAGCCTGCAAAGGTGAAATAATCTGGCGGTTACAAAAGTATTTTCAATAAATTAATTTAATTTTTAAGGAGTGTAGCCATGTTGTTGCGTCATATTCTTGCCATTTCTCTATTCACCATCAGCGCTTCAGCCATGGCCGATGCGCTTGATATAAATTTGAGCAACGATGTTGCCCAATTCCAGTACATTGCTTCTACGGGCCATGTTGGACAGGGAAAGTCCGAAATCCATATGGGTTTTCTCTACAACAACTCGAACAACGTGCTGGGGGATGCTGGCTTGCTGGTGATGAATAATGGGGACAGTGCGGCTATCGCATCGTTTGGTGTGGGTGTAAAAGTGCTTGCCGCCACGATAAAAAAAGATGATGCCATGGCCTTGGCACTGGGCGGGCAAGTTCGCTTAACGCCTTCAGACGACAGGAAATTTGGCATTATTGGGCAGATATATTTTGCCCCCGATGTTGTTACCTTTGGCGATGCCAGCCGATTTCTCCAAACAGGTGTGCGGGTGGAATATGAAATAATGCAGCAGGCGGCGGCCTATGTGGGTTACCGTAAAATAAAATTTAATATTAATACTTTGCCTGCTGTTGGTGGCGTGATAGATGAGGGTGCCCATGTGGGTGTGAGAATGGCATTTTAGCTATCATGCCAATGAAGGCGGCGTAATTATCGCAATGTGCCATGTTGTGAGTCCTCAATCGCCTTGGCGCACTCACTGACTAAATCTGTGCCGCGATAAATCAGGCCGCTATATAGCTGCACCAATGCCGCCCCGGCCTGAATTTTTTCTATCGCATCTTCCCCGCTCAGAATGCCGCCCACGCCGATGATGGGTAGCGCGCTTTGCAGTTCGGCGGCAAGCCGGCGGATCATGGCGGTGGATTTGTCGCGCAGCGGCGCGCCGCTCAGGCCGCCGGATTCCGCGCCATGCGGCAGATATTCCACGCCCTCGCGCGACAGCGTGGTGTTGGTGGCGATCACGCCGTCCATGCGATGGTGAACCAAAAGTTTTGCTATCTGGCGAATTTGCTCGTTGTCCAGATCGGGGGCGATCTTCACTGCCAGCGGCACGTATTTTCCATGCATCTCGGCCAGCATTTCCTGCTCGGCTTTCAGTTGCGCGAGCAGCGCGTCGAGTTCATCACTGCCCTGTAATTGGCGCAGGTTCTTGGTATTGGGTGAAGAGATGTTGATGGCGACATAGCTGGCGTGGGCATAAACTTTGCGCAAACCGATCAGGTAATCGTCAGCGGCGCGCTCTATCGGCGTGTCAAAATTTTTGCCGATGTTGATACCGAGAATTCCGCGAAAGTGCGCGCGCTTTACGTTTTCGACGAGCGCATCCACGCCGAGGTTGTTGAAACCCATGCGGTTGATGATGGCCTGCGCCTCGGCCAGGCGGAACAGGCGTGGCTTGGGGTTGCCCGGTTGCGGGCGCGGTGTGACCGTGCCAACCTCGATGAAACCGAAGCCGAGTTCAGCCAGCGCATCAAGGTAAGCACCGTTTTTGTCCAGACCGGCGGCCAGCCCGACCGGGTTGGGAAAGGTCAGGCCCATTACCGTGCGCGGATCGTCAGTGGGGCGTTTGGCAAACAGCGGCAGCAGGCCGAACCGGTGTGCATTCTGCAGCGCGTCGAGGGTCAGGTGGTGGGCTGTTTCCGGGTCGAGAGAAAAAAGCAGGGGGCGTATCAGGGGATACATCAATCAATCTTTCTTGACGACTAGCGGAATGGGAAAGGTTTTTTTCTTGAATATGTCCGAACGCTTTTTGCCGCGCCATGGCTCCGCCACGATATCGCCAAGTTGCAGGCACAGCAGGCCGAATATGGCCAGCCCGAGCGTGATGCTGAGCGGCGGCAGGGGTAGAGAGAAATACACTGCGCCGCCCGCCAGCATATAGGCTGCCAATGCTAGGCCACCGGTCAGCAGGCCGGACAGGCTGGACAGCAGGATGCGGCTCCAGTCGCCCTGATTCAACCCGGAGAAAATCGTGCTTTCGTGCCACAGCAATTGCAGTGCGGCAAGCAACAACAATGGTGAAAGCCACAGCAGCCAGAAAAATTGTGCAGGCCATGCCGCACCGCAGAGCAGGCCGCTTAAAGCTGTTAGCAGGAGCAGCCAGGCGGTGGGTTCAGATCCGAGTTTGGGCAGTGCCGGCGCGCGTGTGAGGCTGCGCAGCAGGCCGGGAAAGCCCGCCAGCCATAAACGCGTGACCAGCACGCTTGGCAACAGCAGAGCGCCCAGCAATGCGGCGAGCAGCAGAGATTGCACCAGACTGTCGGCGGAGGTAATCCAGCTTGCCGTGTAAAAGTTGAGATAAGCCAGCAACGTACCCATACCGGCGCCCGCGACGCTCAACCAGGCAATATAGGGCCGTTGCGTGTGCAGCAGGCTGGAGCCGCTACGATGGTGCGTGTGTGCGTTGAGTAACAGGGTGGCTGCGGTCACGACCAAGCTGGCGATGAGTGTGGGAAGCACGGCATTTCCCACAATGGTCGCGTGCTCCGGCAAGCCTTGGCCGGACAGCCAGATGGATAGCGCGGGCAGCAGCAACAGGGCAACCGAGAACAGGGCGAGGCGGATTTTCATGGCGTGTTGTCTGGTGACGGCAGGGCTTGCCATTTGCCTTGTATCAGTCCTTGCATGGGACGGAAGTTGGTTTTGTATGCCATTTTTTTGCTTGCCTCGATCCAGTAACCGAGATACAGATAGTCCAGTTGCAGTTTGCGGCATAGCTCAATTTGCCACAGCACGTTGTAGGTGCCAAAGCTGGTTTGCGCCATGCCCGGTTCATAAAACGTATACACCGAAGACAAGCCATCTTCGAGAATATCGATGATGCTTACCATGCGCAGCACACCCTGCCTGTCCTGAGCGCGGGCTAAGGGTTCGCGAAACTCCACCAGCATGGAATCGACATGGCTGTGCAGCAGAAAGTTGCGGTATTGCCCGCGGCTGTCGTTTTCCATGCCACCATTGGGGTGGCGCGTCGCCTGGTAACGCTGGTAGAGCGCGAAGTATTCCTCGTGATCTTGCAGGGCATGCAGCGATGCCTCCAAGGCCAAGTGGCGTTGCCGGGAGCGGCGCTGGGCGCGGCTGGGTGTGAACAAAGCCGTTTCGACGCGCACCGGCACACAGGCGCTACAGCTATCGCAGCGCGGGCGATAGGTGAATGTTCCGCTGCGGCGGAAGCCGTGCTGCACCAGTCCCGAATAAACTGGCGACGTGATCAGAAAGTTGGGCGCGGCCACTTGTGAGCGCGCCAGCCGTTGCGGCAGATAGCTGCATGGATAGGGGGCGGTGAGGTAGAGCTGTAGCGCCGACAGCGGGATGTCATGTAGCAAGTTCATATTTGGGATTCATGGTCGAACTGCCATTTGATCAAGGGTTCCGGGTAGTGTATCAATTCTTTCAAGCGAAGTATAAATTCCGCACGGGGCATCTCGCGTGCGCCCAGCGAGGCAAGATGCGGCGTGCTCATCTGGCAGTCGATCAAGCCATAACCCCAGCGTTGCAATTGCGAGGTGAGATGGGCGAGCGCGATCTTGGATGCATCGGTGACGCGGCTGAACATGGATTCGCCAAAAAACATGCGCCCGATACTGACACCATACAACCCGCCCGCCAGTCTGCCATTCATCCAGATTTCCACCGAGTGCGCTATTCCCATTTGATGCAGTTCGGTATAGGCCGCTATCATGTCTTCATGTATCCAAGTGCCTGTTTGTTCGCCGCGCGGTGCGGCGCAGGCGCGCATCACTTGCCCGAAGGCGCTGTCGCTACGAACTTCATAATTCTTGCTGTGCAAGGTCTTGCGCAATGACCGGGAAATTTTGAACTCCCCCGGCACCAGCACCATGCGCGGGTCGGGACTCCACCATAAAATGGGTTCGCCTGCGTTGAACCAAGGGAAGATGCCGTGACTATAGGCATCCAGCAAGCGGGCCGCAGACAAGTTCCCACCCGCAGCCAGCAGTCCGTTTGGACTGCGCAAAGCCTGCGCTACGGGCGGAAAGGGCGTATCATCGCCTAATAAAGTGATCATCCGCGAGCTGTTTTAAGTGGTTACCGGCAGGTTAGAATAATACACAATAGCCAAACAAGGCATATTGTGTTGAGTTAAAATGGCGACAGGGGACGGATTCGCGCTATTGGTCGCATAAATGTTGTTCGGTGAGGGGTGGAGCGAGTTGGGATTATTTGGTAATAAATCGGATCACCCGATGGCGGATATCAAATCGGCACAGAAGTTGCTGAACGATGTGCCGAGGAATGACGCTTTAAAGGCGTTGCAGGAACTTACGGACTGGATTGAGTCCGTGCGCGGCCACGCGGATTTCCATGTAGACCAGCGATTTGATGCGCTCAGTTTGCTGGACGAGGCTGCGCGTCCCCATATGCGCAAACTGGTGCGCGAATATTTTTCTGCCCAGGCGCCGTCAAAATTTCAGGAGAACCGCACCTGGATGGCGTTAAACGCTTTTTTCTCACAGAACGAGCAGGCCTACTTCAAAGTGCTGGTCGCTTATCGCAATGGCGACAAGGGCAGCTCAGCCGTCAAGCCTTCGTTGCCGCTGGTCGCCGCACGGGGCATCTACGCCGTGATGGGCAGACTATTGGTCGCGGCAGCACGTTATGAGCAAGCTGACCCGGTAGTTTGGGCGCATCTGGCCGAATTTTATTCCCATGCCGAAGAGCAGAAGTATCTGGATCAACCGCTTAAGTTATACGCTACTCAAACACAGGAATCATCGGTACGGAATATATTTGCCGCCGTGTTGATGTGGTACGCGCCTGGCTCCGCCACGCTCCTGCCATTCCATATGCATCTTGCCGAGCGCTTGACCTCACATTTTCGCAGGTATTTTTCCGTGGATGCCAGGATCACTCAGGACAGCCTGATTTATTTTGATCTGGCGCATCCCGGCCCGCCGCTGCGGGTAATGGCGGATACAAAACCTCTCCCCGGCCTGCGTTTCCTCGGTGCGGGTGAGGTGATTCCGCACCTTGAGGCACTGCTCAAGGTGCTGGAGAAAAACATCGTGCCTCAGGATGTTAATCTCGGCGGTGTATATGAAGCGGATAGGGTGCAAGTGCCAGCGCGTCATATGTACAGCTATTGGAGTGTTCCGCCGCCGATGCGGAATCATGTGCGGCATCCGGTCAAGATGAGCATGAGTGTGGCGATTGGTTTTGACAGAATTTTAAAACAGGGCGCAATCGAACCGGGCTTTGACGATCAAATCGTCAGCACAAGCGATGGCGAAGTCATCCAGATTTGGGAGGTGAATGACATTAGCGCCACTGGCTTTGGTTGTGTGCTGCCTGCAAGGAGCGCTGAAGGAATCAGGATCGGCTCGCTGGTTGGCATCAAACCGGAAAATGTGGAGCACCGTGGCGTGGGCATAGTGCGCCGCTTGCGCCGCGATGCACAGAATAATCTGCATGTCGGGGTGGAAATTCTAAGCCGACATATTGACAATATTTTGCTGCGCGCGCATGGCGGTTCCAGAGTAAAAGGGGTAGAGATCGCCCTGTGGCTGGGAAAGCCAGGGGATGATGTGGGCGAGGTTTGCCTGCTGATGGGGGCGCATGATTTTTCGATGAGCCGCAGCCTGAATGTTCAATTTGGGGGCAAGGATTATCTCCTGATCCCGCTGGCGCTGCTGGAAAGAGGCGGGGATTATGATCTGGCGCGCTATCGCAAGGTTGAGGAAGATTCCACCGTTGCGGTGGACGAGGCCTGATCTTTAGGGCGCCCTTTTTTTAACTGGCGAGTCAGCCAGGTCTCCACATCCCTCACCTCCTCCATGCATACCGAATGTGGCATGGCATATTCATGCCACTCCAACTGATAACCCTGCGTCCTTAGTGCTTCCGCCGAAACTTTCCCCCGCGCATAAGACACTATCGGGTCGTTGCGCCCGTGTGCCATGAAGATAGGGATGTGCCGGGATGCCGGGCTGGCTTCATGCGCCAGCGTTTCTGCCAGCGGCAGATAGCAGGACAGGGCAATGATGCCGCCCAGTCGAGAGGGATGGCGCAAACCGGTATGCAGCGCAATCGCCCCGCCCTGTGAAAACCCCGCGAGATAAATATTTTCTGTGGCAATGCCGCGCTGTATTTCCTGCGCAATGAGTGCTTCGATGGCGGCCTGCGCGGCGCGTATGCCCGCGCTGTCTTGCTGCGCGGCAATATCAGATGCGACGATGTCATACCATGCGCGCATCACGAAACCACCGTTGATCGTAACCGGCTGTTCGGGTGCGTGCGGAAATATATAGCGCACAGCGACTGGCAAATTCATCTCTTCCGCGACCGGAACAAAATCTTCGCCGTCAGCGCCCAGTCCATGCAGCCAGATGATGCTGTGCCGGGGTGCCTTGCCGATTTCAAGCGTGATGTGTGGCAGAATGTTATTCATCCTAGAAAAGTAGTTGGTCCACGAAAAGCACGAAAATATTCAATGAAATGCCAAACTGTAGATCGTTACCCAATGGGTGTCCTGCGCAAGCTTTTGATTTATTTCGTGATTTTCGTGGACAAATAGAGGTTTTTAGGTTCATGACGGTGCGAGATTGAAAAGGCGGGTGAACTTATTCCGCTGCCTGGTCGGTGTGCTCCGGCAAAATCTCGCGCAGTACCTGAAAAATCTCGCGATAGCTTTTCGGCGGTTTCGCGAGTTCTTTTTCCTTGAGCGCGTTGCGGATCAGCGCGCGCAATCTTTGCGCGTCGGCAGCGGGATGGTCGGCCAGCAACTCGGTCAGAGCCGATTCATCCTCCAGCAAGCGGTCGCGCCAGCGCTCGATCTGGTGCAGCCAAGCAATATGCTGGTGCGATTTTCCGCTCCATACCTCCAGCTTGGCCACGATGGGCGCGGTTTCCACTTCGCGCATCAGCCTGCCGATGAACTGCATCTGCCGCCGCTGCGCCCCGAATTTATTGATGCGCTTCATCTCGCGCACGGCGTCGAACAAGCGCTCCGGCAAGTCCAGCTCTTTCAGCCGGTCGCTGCTAAGCTCCACCAGTTGCTCGCCAATACCCTGCAAATCATGCATCTGCTGTTTGATCTTGGTCTTGCTGGGTGGCAACTCTATTTCTTCTATATTGTCGTCGTGTTTTTGCATGGCTGCGAAATAATGATTAGATGTTGTTATGATAACGCTTTCCCATGAAAGCGTTTGCCTTATGAAGATCATTGCCCTGCACGAACAGCGTCCCTTCGTCCATGCTCAGAACAGGTTTTCCCATCCTGCGGATACTTTGCGCCAGATTGCCCGCGACATGCTGGACTATGCCGCGAAGCACGGAGCGACCGCCTGCGCGGCAGAAGTGTCGGATGGTTTCGGCCAGTCCGTCACCGTGCGCCAGGGCGAAGTCGAGACCATCGAATACAACCGCGACAAAGGCCTCGGCATCAGCGTGTACCTTGGCCAGCGGCGCGGCAATGCCAACACCTCGGATTTTTCGCCGCAAGCCGTGCGCGACACGGTCGATGCCGCACTGTCCATCGCGCGCCACACGGCCAGCGACGATTGCGCCGGTTTGCCGGAACGGGCCATGCTGGCCACCGAGTTCCCCGATCTGGATTTGTACCATCCCTGGCTGCTGAATGTGGAGCAGGCCATCGAACTGGCCGGAGAGTGCGAGCAGGCCGCATTTTCGCGCGACAAGCGCATCAAAAATTCGGAAGGCGCCACCGTCAGCGTGCACGAATCCCAATTCGTGTTTGCCAATAGTTTGGGCTTCATCGGCGGTTATCCCACTTCGCGCCACAGCGTCAGCTGTGCGGTGATTGCCGGCAAGGGCGGCGCGATGCAGCGCGACCACTGGTATAGCGAGGCGCGCGAGGCGAGCGAAATGCTCAAGGTGGAAGAAGTCGGACGCATCGCGGCGGAACGCGCCCTGCGGCGGCTCAACTCGCGCAAGCTCGGCACCATGCAAGTGCCGGTGTTGTTCGAAGCGCCGATAGCCGCCAGCCTGCTCGGCCATTTCGTCGGCGCGGTGAGCGGCGGCAGCCAGTACCGCAAATCCTCTTTCCTGCTCGACCAGTTAGGCAAGCCCGTGTTTTCACCCAACATCCACATCGACGACATACCGGATATTCCACGCGGGCTGGCCAGCAGCACCTTCGACGACGAAGGCGTGAAAACGCAGCGCCGCGCCATGGTCGAGGCAGGCGTGCTGCAAGGTTATTTTCTGGGCAGCTATTCCGCGCGCAAACTGGGCATGAAAACCACCGGCAATGCAGGCGGCAACCATAATTTAATTTTGCGTCCGGGCGATCTGGACTTTAATGGATTGCTGAAAAAAATGGGACGTGGCTTGCTGGTGACCGAATTGCTGGGGCAGGGGGTCAATCATGTGACCGGCGATTATTCGCGCGGCGCGGCGGGGTTCTGGGTAGAGCATGGCGAGATTCAATATCCGGTCGAGGAAATTACCATCGCCGGTAATCTCAAGGATATGTACCGCCATATTGCGGCAGTGGGGAAGGATGTGCTGGTGCAGGGGTCGCGGCAGAGTGGGTCGGTTTTGATTGAGAATATGATGGTGGCAGGGCAGTAGGTTTTAAGGCCGTTCGCCCTGAGCTTGTCGAAGGGAGAGCGTTCCTAACAAGCAAAACCAACTTCGCCGGGGGCAGCCCGGCAGCTGGTTACCTTTCTTGTCTTGCCAGGAAAGGTAACCCAAAGAAGTCGCCCCCAATCCGCCACCTCTTCGAGGTTCCCTGCGTTGCTCGGCTAATCAGTTCGGTAGG
>VFLG01000044.1 GCA_009885195.1 Gallionellaceae bacterium | reverse complement strand
TTGTCCAAGGCGCGTTTTGAATTCCGCTGGGAAGACCAATTCAATCTCGGCCTCGATCCCGATAAGGCGCGCGATTTTCACGATGAAACACTGCCCAAGGACTCGGCCAAAGTCGCGCATTTCTGCTCCATGTGCGGCCCCCATTTCTGCTCGATGAAAATCTCGCAGGAGGTGCGCGAGTACGCCGCCGCCCAAGGCATAACGGAAATTCAAGCACTGAAACAAGGTATGGATGACAAATCCGCGCAGTTCAAAAAACAAGGCGCTGCGGTTTATCAAAAGGTGTGAAACAGACTGGATACCGCAGCCAAATTTTTGTTCAGGATGGGTGTGGCGGATTTTTCGGTGAGGCTGAAGGCGACGGGATGAAGCAACCACAGCATAGGCTTATAGCTGCGAACTAAACGGCAGAGTCTTGATGTAGTTTTCCATGAAAACCCAGTCCGGCTGCCCGGCTTGATCTGTTGGCAATTTAATAACGGATTGCTCCATGCGCTCAAGATGCCATTTACGGCCATAGTTGAAGCGGTATTTTTCTTGCCGGATCACAGTACACAAGAACAGCGCAATGGCTGGTGTCATATCGAAATTTTGGTATAGCACATTTACATCATCAGTTGCCCAGAATGGCGTTGGCTGATAAAAGGCTTCAGCTACGGAACCGTTGTAACTTACGCTGATTGTATTTCCGTCATGAATAGGCATTTGTCCAATCATCGAAGTAATTCCATTCTTTGAATCTGTTGCTCCAATGAATGGAATGTTTCCGATGGTCATGTTCTCTTTCGTTAGGCGTTTTCCCTTACGCAAACTAAACATGTTTGATAGTTTGAACGGCTGCCAGTCGGAAGCCGCCAACACAAGTGGTGGTTCGGGGATGTATGGTTTGTCTGCGCCGTCGTATATATCTAGATTTGCTTCATGCACCCAAGCTGGTAAATCTGCTGGTAATGGAATTAGAATTTCTCGTATCGTCCGATTAGCTTGACGACCATAGCTGTACCGGTATTTATTGGCACGAATACAAGCACAATAGTAGAGCTTTTGCGCATCGGTAAGCGGAATGCGCGGGGTGAGATAATAAAGGTCTCGTCCGGAGTAGAACGGCTCGGTTTGTAGAAAAGATTCCATGACTGACCCACCTCCAGCAACAGTAATTACTCCGGCGACGATGGGTGTTAAGTCTGGAAGCTGCTTAACTTTGGCAGAGACACCGTTGCTCTGTGCGGTACGCGAGACGAAATTGATCCCGCTGTGGTCAAGCTCTAGCGCATTCAGTTCAAGGTTGACACCGTAGCTCACCTCAAACAATTCGCTAATTTTCATCATCACAACGCCCATTTTCTGCTTCTAAAGACTGTGCGCCAAGTAGTTTGAATATGGCGAAATTCCTGACAACTTTCTCAAAGTCTGCGTGTGTGATCTGGCTGTAGTCAGTTTCCATGTAGGCTTCGGCACACCATTCATCTTTATGCGTGACTTGTTGCATCACGCTTTCTCCGGCATGAACCTCACGGTTACGGAACATTTCTACCCAGCGATCACGGATGCTTTCCCACTGGTGATTTAGGTCAATACGTCCTTTGTGTTTGGTTTTAACGAAGCCGTCCTTTTTCCAATAGCCGAACCATGTTTTTTTGTCCGATACTGAATGTGGAATACCCGCCGTCCACACCATAATGCAAGTCACCACGCCAACCGGATAGAAAAGATCATCAGGCATGGACATTACGGCTTCCAGCGTGTGATACCGCATTAACTCTTCACGCATAGGATGTGGGGATATGGCACATGACATTGGCACGATGGTAATACCTATCCCGCCTTTAATTATGCAATCGAGCATCTGCTTGACGAAAACAAGCTCGTGTAAAGCCGCATCACCTTGCGAGTACGGCGGATTCAGCAATCCAACATCACACTCAAATTTTTCTTTTATTTCATCAATAATGGCCGGGGTGAAGCAACTGCCTTGGTAGAGATTTGCTTTACCATCGCCGCGCAGAATCATGTTGCTGGCAGCTAGTGCATACATGCTTGGTTGATTTTCAATGCCAATCAAACCTTGTTTTTTGATCCGTTCTTTTTCCGCTTGAGTGACAGCCTGCTTCATCATCTGGTGCATGGCAGACACTAAAAAACCAGCCGTACCGGCGCAAATATCCAGCACCGTGCTAGTTTTTTTGACGTTGGCTAGCTTTGCGAATAAATCGGTGATATGTCTCGGTGTCAGAACAATACCAAGTGCTTTCTTGTCTCCGCCCGTGTATTTAAGGAACTCCCCGTAGAATTGGCCAACAACATCAAAGTCGTGATAAACACTGACGAATGGCCGCACTTTTTCATTTAGCATATGAATCAACTCATACAACACACCTTTTTGAAATTTCAGCGTGGATTTGCCAAGCTCAGGATGCACGGCAATATTTGAGTATGGCTGTGTCATGTTGTATTTTTTTGCTTGCGGAAGCGATGCTTTGTCAATCTCCTCATTGATAACTTTACGCCACTGCCTCTGCAAATCAGATGGCCTGTAGGCATCGTAAGATTTTGAGAATGCCACATTTTGCAGCGCAATCAATGTGCCGCTAACCAACAACGGTTTTTCACTTTCTGTCAGCCTGGCATGGTCACGCATGAAGTCGTGCAACTCACGGGAAAATGCCATCAATTCTTCATGGCGCAGTCGTTGTACGGCGGGATCGAACGTTGCGTGCTCGATGTATTCAGACCACGAAACCAGTGAGGTGATAGCCGCGCCTGTTTTCGCTTTAAGTTGCGTTGATTGAGGTACACCTTTCGCATGTAGGAAGGTGGATACTTTGAGCTGTTGTATGGTTTGCCCGCTCACCGCAAGCGCAATCACGTTGTAGCCTTTTGACAGGTGTGCGGCGTAATGCATCGCGCCATCCACGGCATAACCTGCAGGATCATTGCGATTAGTGCTTTCGTGATGCCTCACGTCAGCCTTGCATTCAATGACAACAAGGAAGTCTGGTGATCCAACAGAACTAATTATGAATTCTGGCGCGCCCTTACCGCCCCCGCCAGTCTTGCTAGCGTTTTTCAATAATCGCTTAACGGCATCTATTTGGCTTTTCTGTGGTTCGACGGCAATGCCGTTTTCTGGAGAGTAATATCCTAATTCCTCTAACTGCTTGCGCACCAATTCTTCAGTAATTCTTTCGTTCGGCATTTTTGCACCCGATACAAATCTACGATATTCGTAGAGTATAAACGAAATCAATCTACGATTATCGGAGGATGCTTAAATCGCCTTCCGTAAAATCTGTCTTTGGCCGCCGCCTACGTGAAGCACGGCTGCGCTCTGGTATTGCGCAAGACCGACTTGGTGTGATGATCGGGCTGGACGAAGGATGCAGCAGTGCGCGAATGAGCCGATACGAGAATGGCGTGCATGAGCCCCCTTTCCCTATCATTGAGAGTATTGCCAGATTTTTAAACGTGCCTGTTGCCTACTTCTTTTGCGATGACGATAGACTTGCCGAAATCATGTGCATCTATTCATCAGCGAACGAAAAAACACGTCAAGCCATATTCGATTCCGTGGCTGCACTCGGTGGTAAGTCAGCAAAGTAGCCGAAAAATACAGCTCCGCCAACACTTCCGCACCCACACTTCCTCACCCTCACGCCAGAAAATCAGCGTACCTTGCTGGAGATCGCCAAGGTGCTGAACCGCTTGCAGCGAAATAGCTGATCCATTCTTCAATAGCCCTAATTCTCACCCCTTGAAATAATATGGCTTTAAGTCCATAATCTCCCCATGCCTTGGAACGTACTCTTTCACGATGACTTTCACGCCGAGTTTCAGGCGATGGGTGGCGCGCTCCAGGATGAATTGCTCGCCCACGCCCGGCTCCTTCAGGAATTCGGCCCGCACTTGGGCAGGCCAACAGTGGATACGCTCAAAGGCTCGAAGCACGCGAATATGAAAGAGTTGCGTTTCGCTTGTGAAGGCGGGGTATGGCGGGTGGCTTTTGCATTTGATACGGAACGTGCAGCAATCCTGCTGGTGGGCGGGGATAAGGGCGGTGCAGATCAGCGACGATTTTATAAAAAGCTGATTGCCAGTGCTGACGTGAGATTTGACGAACATCTGGCTATGCTCAAGCGGGTGCCCGGACAAAAGTTTTTCGTAGCGACCAATGTTTCAAAGCAAGTTAAGGAGAAAGAGCATGGCAAAAAATCTAAATGATGTGTTGGCTGCGCTGCCGCCCAAGCGGCGTGCAAAAGTGGAGCGGCGCGCGGGTGAACTGGCAACGCTCAAGGATTTGCGCCTGGCCGTTGCGCATACGCAACAAGACCTCGCCGCAAGCCTGGGTGTAGGTCAGGATACAATCTCGCGCATTGAGCGCCGCAGTGACTTGTTGCTCTCCACGCTACGCCGCTATGTCCAGGCAATGGGCGGCGAACTCGATCTGGTTGCGCGCTTCCCCAATCGCCCGCCCGTCTTGCTCGATCACATCGCGCAACAGCCAGTAGCAAAGGGGCGCGCAGCATCAGCCAAGCCACGGCTGCTCACCCGGTAAACCAGTTGCGCAATGGCATCCGTGCCATTCAGCATTGAGCGCTTCCCGGATAAACTGGCGACGAACAAGGCCATGATGTGGCCAAGGATAAAGCAAAAAACCCGCGCATCACTAGGATTGTCGCGGGTTTCGTGGGCTTGCTTGGACTGCTTTGGAAGGGTATTTGGTGGTGATAGGTGGAGTTGAACCACCGACCTCAGCGTTATGAGTGCTGCGCTCTAACCATCTGAGCTATATCACCTGAAAGCCTGTCGTCGCTCTGGCTCGACAATTTTAAGTCGCCACGAGGAGCGCGGCATTTTCCAGATTTATCTGCCGTTTGTCAATTGCGCTGCGACCGGAAAAATGCGCGGACGCCTAATTGCAAACCGCCGAGCGCAGCTCGCTGCCGTCAAATTTCCGGTGTAATTCCGCCACTTTCTCAATCACCGCGACGTCTGGTTTTTTCAATACAAATACCGTGAACTTGAGCTTGCTTTTGCGCTCTCCCACCACGGGAGTTTTTATGCCCTTGGCCGCAAGCTTATCCACGAATTTTTGTGCCGCCTCGTTAGTCTTGAACACGCCCAGGGAAATGGCGTTGTGCCATTTCCCCGGCTCCTGCACGATGAAATAGTCGGCCACGCCACGCGCCTTTAGCACAGAGACCTTCTTGTCGATTTCAGCGCGGGTTCTGGATGGCGGGATATACGCCCAATAACCGCTGATATAGTCAACCTGCCGCTGCGACAACTGGTCGCCCAGATTCAACTTGGCAAGGGCAGAGTTGGCTCGCTTGAGGTCGCCGCCGGAAAATTCTCCCCACTCCAGACAAGCAGTATCATTTGTTGGTGGAACCTGTGACACAACTGGTACGGACGGAGGTAAGGGAGCTACCGTAGGCAATGGGGCTGGCGCACGCACTTCCGGCGGCGGCGCCACCAGCAATTTGAGTTTTTCTGCATTCAGCGCCGGTTGATGCAGCAAATTATTATTCTCGCCGGTCAATATCTCGCCCCATTGCATGTAGGCAAAAAATATAAGATTAACTGTCAGCAACAGCCCGAATAGCCACTTCATAACGCCCCCGATTTCCGATCTGTTAAGCCAATTATCTGCAAGCCGCGCAACACCAGATTTTCTTCCCGCACCAGTGGTAGCTTGAGATGCGGCTGCACGTAGTCAGCCGCGCCTCCACTCAGCAGACAGCGTGCCTCACCATGAATGGCCAGCGCCTCAAATTGCAAGTGTATGGCGCCAACGGTGGCCTGGATCGCTCCGCTAAATACGGCATCGGCGGTATTGCGTGGGAATTCGTGCCAGTCCCCCGTATTTTCCGCTAGCTGGGCAGAGCCAGCGGCCAAGCTGTGCCGCATCATATCTATGCCGGGTAAGATCAGCCCACCGAGGAATTCGCCATTGGCAGACAGCGCATCCACCGTGGTAGCCGTGCCGCAATCCACCACCAGGCAGGCCGTGCGTGCTTGATGGCGTGCTGCGATAAGCGCCGCCCAACGGTCGCTGCCGAGTTGCGCGGCATGTTCATATTTGTTGCGCACGCCGCATTGCTCAACTCTGGCCAAGATGAACCCGATCGGGCAAGGCCATGCGGCGCAGGCTGCGCGCAATTGCTGCATCATGCGCTCGCCCGCGACATTGGATACGAGGATTTTGTCAGGCGGCGGCAACTCCGAAAATGTTTTGCGCAATGTTTCAACCTGCGCGTTTTCCAGCGTGCCCTGCCGCAGCCACACATCGCCCTCGACCAGTGCCCACTTGACCCGGCTGTTGCCGGCATCAATCAGCAGCACTATCATGAGATGCCCGAGGCAGCTAAACTGATTTCACCGGCATGACATATTTGCCTACCCTGCGCTGTTTCCAGAATAAGCGCACCGTTTTCGGTTACGCCGCGTGCGATACCAACCGCACGACTACCATCGGGCAGCAACAACTGTGCCGTCTGATTGTGCAAAGCGTGGCAGCTTTCCCATTCTGCTTTAAACGGTGCGAAGCCGTGTCTGGAGAATTCGTGCAATACCCCATGCAACTCGCGCAATATCATGGCAAGCAGGGTGTTGCGTTCGGGCACATTAATTTCTGATTGTGTCGCCATCATGTCCGTCAGGCTGGTTACCGGTTGATCGATTTGCGGCAACAAATGTTGCGGCAGCGACAGGTTGAGGCCGATGCCGATGACCACCGCGCTGGGCCCCAGCATATCGCCTTGCGCCTCAATCAGGATACCTGCCAGCTTGCCTTGCGTTCCAAGCACATCGTTCGGCCATTTAAGTTGCGCGTTGGCTATGCCCAGCGCGCGCAAGGCTCGGATCAACGCCACCCCGGCTGCCAGGCTCAAGCCAGACAAGGTGGACAGGCCTTGTTCAAAGCGCCACAACAACGAGAACGTGAGCGCGTTGCCTAAGCCCGAGTGCCAAACCCGTCCCATCCGCCCGCGTCCCCCGCTTTGCCATTCTACCGCCAGCACGCTGCCGCCGGGTGCGCCCTGCGCGGCGCGCTGGAGTAACAGGGTATTGCTGGAGGATGCGCTGTCCAGGATTTCAATTTTGAATTGCCGAGCTTGTTCACCCAGAACACGTTCGATACTCGCTGCCTTCAACCATTGCGGCGGATTGCTCAGGCAATAGCCGCGACCGCGCACGCTGTACAAAGCCAAACCATAGCCTTCCATCCCGCGCAAGGCATTGCTTACACTGGTGCGCGATATGCCCAGGCGCTGCGCCAGTGTTGCTCCGGAATGGAATTCACCGTCCACCAACAGCCGCAGCAGGGCAAACGTAAGCGGTTTTGCCACGACGCGTTGATGGGAAACTGTGGCGGCACCGTTCACTGCGGCAGATCTCCCTGTGCTTGCGGGTGCTTGTGCTTGTTTAGAAAATCCATGATTTCCTGCTTCTGATTCAATGCGTCCTGATAGCCGAGGTCGATCAGGGCGCGGCAAAAATCCTTGTCGAACAGCAGATAGCTCACCAGATTTGCACCGCTACGCCGCATCGCCCCCACTGCGCGCAACAGAAAACGGATGGGCCATGGCAGGTGTCCAGCATAACGGCTGGCAATTTTTTCAATGGGTTGGCTGGGCGAAATGACCAGCACTTCAATTTTGTGCAAGGTCATTCTGTGACGCACGTCATCGGGTACCAGGCTGACCGTATTGTTGATGCGCTGCAAGCGCTCTATGTCCACCTCCAGGCTGTCGAGGAAAATGCTGTCCAAGGCATGGCCGGCAATGCGCGCCAGCGAGGGGTAATCATCCATCTGCTCGCGGGCGGGCAGCGCTCCCGGAACATGAGCCGTGCCAATAACCAGAACGCGGGTGGCGCCCAGGTGCAGCGCGGGGCTGATGGGCGCAATCTGGCGCATGGAACCGTCGCCAAAATATTCGCGGTTAATCTGCACCGCAGGAAAAATAAACGGGATAGCCGAGGACGCCAATAAGTGTTTAGATTCGATTTTGGTCGCGATGCCTATGCGGCGCGCCCGCTTCCACGGCTGGACACCCTCCACGCTCTGGTAAAAATTCACCGAGTGCCCCGAACCATAGCCCGAAGCGGTGATACTTAATGCGTGCAACAATCCTGCATCTATGCTTTCCTGGATCTTTTCGCAGGGCAGGGCCTGTTCCAGCATTTGCGCCAGCGGCGTGTTGTCCAACAGTGATACTTGGTTCAATCTATTAATGCCCAGGGTATTCAAAATCAGGCCAGCAAACCAGAGTGCGCTATTACGTAACACGCCCAGCGGATCCGAACGGTAAACATCATGCACCTGAAAGTTCTTCCAGATATTGTCGAGATACTTCACCCCCTTGCGGAATTGCCGCGCATTCACTGCCAGCGTGGCAGCATTCAATGCGCCGGCCGAAGTGCCACAGATAATGTGAAAGGGATTGCGTGCGCGGTGCGGCAGGAACTCGGCGATGGCTTTTAAAACGCCTACTTGATAAGCGGCGCGCGCGCCACCGCCAGTCAAAATCAAACCTATTTTTTGCTGCGCACGCATTCAATTACTCCAGTTGAAAGGTTCACAAATCGGCAGACCCGGCTTCAGCACGAACGCTTTCAAGCGCATCACGCAGTGTTTCCTCGGGCAGCTCATTCACCAGAGTAGATAACATTTCTGCCGCTTCCGCCGCTTCTGGCGGCAGATGGCGGCCATCGGTATTGGCCACCAACACAGCCGCCGCCCCAGCCACTTTCAGTAAACCAGTGCGCTCAATCATCAACATCTCCATTTCCTCGCGCAGCATGGAGACTTCCTGTTTATTCATGGTATCCGTCATTGTAATCCCATCATTTCTCCGTCTCCTTAAGACTTGAAATTAAACCATAGTTAAGAAATATGTTTTTCGCGGGCAAGGCCATTCAATCTGTCCAGCAATTCGCGTATTTTCATCGGATCGTTGGCACGCAATATTCTTGGCATTAGCTTGTCTATTTCCGGCAAGCTGGTGGTCAGCACGCGCTGTTTTATGCCGGGCAGTTGCGCCGGGTTCATGGAAAACTGGCGCAGGCCGAGGCCGAGCAGCAGGCGTGCATAGGCCAGCTCACCGGCCATCTCGCCGCACACTGAAATTGGCACGCCTGCTTTGTTGGCGCCGCCGATAATGTGCGCCAGCAGGTGCAGCACAGCGGGGTGCAGCGGATCATACAGATGCGCCACTTCTTCATCGGTGCGGTCTATGGCCAGGGTGTACTGAATCAGGTCGTTGGTGCCGATGGAAAGAAAGTCCAGCTTTTTGGTGAATGCGTTAAGCGCCAGCGCGGCGGCAGGAACTTCTATCATGCCGCCTATCTGCACC
>VFLG01000084.1 GCA_009885195.1 Gallionellaceae bacterium | reverse complement strand
GCTTCCGCGTGGCCTGCACCCATATTCAAGGGGATAGGGCGGGATAATTCTTTGGCTATTTATGCCCGGCAACCGTGCGGGGTTAGCTTTGATTAAAAACTTACGGAAAAACGGCTCACGGGCGCGCGCGCGAGGGGCGGCTTTTTACGTCATGCGCTTTATCTTGCAAACGCCGTGACTGAGCGGTTCAAGTCCAACGGCATCCGATTACGCTGGGGGTATTATTGGGGGTATTTACAAAAATCGCACCAGATATTATTTGGCTAATGCCGTATCTTATATGGCGTTGCGGGACGCGGGTTCAATTCCCGCCGCCACCAACAAAACAAAAAGCTCACCCTTGCGGGTGGGCTTTTTGTTTTGATAACGACACGTTGGGAATTGAATCTGTGTCCGGCACGGACGCGAGGTGAAGGGCGTAAAGCAAACAGCACCTGCGTGCTGTTTGCAGCCCGGAACGGCATTCGCATGCAGGCGAATGCGCGGCCTGCAAAGCCTATTCCCGCCGTGAGCGAAGCTCGCCATTTCATTTCGACTCCGATACTTTATTGTTTTATATTTACTGAGCGATCTTGAAGGCTCGAATCCAGACAGCAAAGGATTGTGAAGGGAGTCGAACCATACCAACCTGCCCGCTTACCGCAACAACTAAGCCACGCTTCGTTAAGGCCGTGAGCGCATTGTTTATTGTGTGATCTTTAAGTCCAGATTCCGTAGTTGCCCGGAGGTCTTAAGACTGAACCCAAGCCTGCGCTTCTTTGTAATCCGTAAACACCCGTATATCGGCATCTATGAAGATGCGCGACAGCCATGCCTGCCAAGTGATCCACTGGTCGCTGGTGACCACGGCGATCTTGCTGAAATCGTGGTTGTGTTCGCGGCTGAAGAATTTGATTTCTTCCCAGGCCACGTCGACGGTGTAGTCGATCATCGCGCGCAGGTCGAACAGCAGGTTGATCGTGCCGGGGGTTTTCAGTTTGTACAACGATTGTTCCTCGAACGCCTTGAAATCGGCGATGGTAAATTCGCCGAGCACGGCGACGTTGACGAGGTTATCTGTTTGTTCGATGGTGATCATTGTTCGGGACTCTCTGTGTGTTTGGGTGTCAGGCGCAAGCTTAACACACCGCCCGCAATGATGAGCGCCATGCCCAGCCAGCTGCTCAGCGGCAGCACTTCATCCCACAGTAATATGCCGAACAGGCTGGCGAACACGATGGTGCTGTACGCCAGGCTGCCGACCACCAGCGTGTTGCCGATGCGATAGGCGCGCGTCATGGCGAGCTGGGCGAAGGTGGCGGTGCTGCCCAGCCCGAGCAGGATGGCAAAGCCTTGCGGTGTGATGGTATGCGCCGTGTCGAACAGCATCCACACGCCGCTGCCGATGGAGGCGGTCAGGCTGAAATAAAACACGGTGCGCGTATCCGGTTCGCCGATGATGCCGAGTTGTTTGACGTTGAGGTAGGCGACTCCGGCGAGAAAACCGGAGATCAGGCCGAGCAAGCCGGGTAGCAGTTGGTCGTGTTGCAAGGTCGGGTGCAACAGCAGCAGCACGCCGCAAAAGCCCACTGCGATGGCTAAGGTCAACGGCAGATGGAATTTGTCCTTGAACACCAGCATGGTGAGGAGGGTGAGAAACAGCGGCGCGGTGTAGTTGAGCGTGACGGCGGTGGCGAGCGGCAACACGGTGATGCAGTAAAAGAACAGCGCGAGGGCGACCGTGCCGGAAATGCCGCGCCACAAATGGTTGCGCGCGTATTGCGTGGCGATACTGATGCGCTGCTGGCGCATGATGAGATAGACCAACAGCAGGCCGAAGAACGAGCGGTAGAACACCAGTTCGATATGCGAGAAATGCGCCGCGCCGAGTTTGACAAACACTCCCATGCAGCCGAATAGGAATCCGGCGACCAGCATCCACAGTGCGCCGAGGTTCTTCGGCGTCGTCGTAGGGGCGCGATTCATCGCGCCCCTACGGGTTTGTGGCCATTTATAGCGGTTGATGGAATCAAGAAAGAGCCGCGTGGGCGACGCTTAAAGGTGTGGATCAAGCTGACGCCGCAGGAACTCATGAAAATGCAGCAATCCATCCTCAGTCGGTGACTGGTACGGCCCGACCTCTTCAATGCCGCGCTGGTAGAGCGACTTGCGCCCCTGCTGCATCTTCAGGCAGATGATGTCATCTTCCTTTGCGGTTTCGCGGTAGGCGGCTTTTTCTGCTTCGACAAATTCGCGCTCGAACAGCACGATGTCTTCGAGGTAATAAAACTCCATGATATTGGTACAGGCATCCGCACCGCGCGGGATAACCGTACTCACCACCAGCGTGCCCGGATACCATTCAACCATGATGTTCGGATAATAGGTCAGCCAGATCGCGCCGTACTTGGGCGGTGTGCCGTTGTTGTAGCGCAGCACCTGCTCCTGCCACTTGTCATAAATCGCGCTGCCTGATTTGCGCAGGCCATTGTTGATACCTACCGTCTGCACACTGTACCAGTCGCCGAATTCCCAGCTCAGGTCGTCGCAGTTGACGAATTTACCCAGGCCGGGATGAAACGGGCCGACATGGTAATCCTCCTGATACACCTCAATGAAAGTCTTCCAGTTGAAAGCGTATTCGTCCACTTCCACGCGATCCAGCAGATAGCCGGAGAAATCCAGCTCCCTCAGCACGGGCATACCGGACAGATCCTTGGCGATGTCGCGTGCGCCGGAAAACAGCAGGCCGTTCCAGTTCTGCAACGGAGTCTTGTTCAGATGCAGGCAAGGGTTGTGCGGGAAGTGCGGAGCACCCAGCAGCTGGCCGTTCAGTTGGTAGGTCCAGTGATGTATCGGGCACACGATATTCTTCGCGCTGCCCCGCCCTTCCAGCATGGTGGCCTGACGGTGGCGGCAAATATTGGACAGCAGCTCCACGCCATGCTCGTTGCGCACCAGCATCTTGGCGTTGTCCATCCAGTCCAGCACATGGTAGTCGCCAAGGTTGGGCACTAACAGCTCGTGCCCGACATAAGCCGGGCCTTGGTCGAATAGCACGCGCTGCTCGATCTCCAATATTTTGGGATCGAAATACCAGCGCAATGGCGGCTGTGTTTGAGCCTGGGTGAGATGATCGGTTCTGGCGATCTCGGACATACCCACATCTTCCTTAGCAAAAAAGGTGAATACGAATCGGGGAAAGGGGCGAATTGTCTCTCAAATTGAACCGGACACGCAACAATTATTGTCCCATCACGCAGGGTAAATTTGTTCTCTGAAAAAATGTAGGGTGGATAAGCGTAGCGCATCCACCAATTTGGGCTGGCACGGTGGATGCGCTACGCTTATCCACCCTACTGCTCTTTGATTGACCGAGACTCATAAAATGCCAGCCATCATTGATTTTTCAAACAAATTTGCGAGAACAAATTTACCCTGTCCCATCACGAGTGCTTTAGGTAAAATGCCGTTCTTTACTGGAATGGAAAATAAAATGGCGGAGAAATCGAAAAAAGCCTTAAGTTTCGAAACTGCGTTAGCTGAGTTGGAACGCGTGGTCGCCGACATGGAAGCGGGCAAGCTGTCGCTGGAAGATTCGCTGACCGCCTATCAGCGCGGTGCCGAGTTGTTGCAATATTGCCGCGTCCGCCTGGATGATGCGCAACAGCAAGTGCGTATTCTGGAAGAAGGCACGCTGAAAAATTTCACTCCTTCTGGCGCGAGCGAGCCGACCAAGCGTGACGATGCCTGATTTTCAAGTTTGGGCGAGCGCCCACCAGAGCCGTTTCGAGGATAGCCTGCGCCGACTGTTGCCCTTGCCGGAGGTCGCCCCGCAGCGTCTGCATGAGGCTATGCGCTATTGCGTGCTGGATGGCGGCAAGCGTGTGCGTCCGTTGCTGGCTTTCGCGGCGGGCGAACTGGCCGAAGCGGACAGCGCGCGCGTCACCATCGCCGCCGCTGCGGTCGAGCTGATACATGCCTATTCACTGGTACACGATGACATGCCGTGCATGGACAACGACGTGCTGCGCCGTGGCAAACCGACTTGCCATGTGGAGTATGATGAGGCCACTGCGCTGCTGGTGGGCGACAGCCTGCAAAGCCTGGCGTTTCAATTGCTGGCCGAACATATGCTCAACGATGACCCGGTGCGCCAATTGCAGATGGTAAAAATGCTGGCGTTAGCCTCCGGTTCACGCGGCATGGCGGGCGGACAGGCAATCGATCTGGCCAGCGTGGGCAAACAACTTAGTATTCCAGAACTGGAGTTCATGCACATCCATAAGACCGGGGCATTGATTCGCGCGTCAATATTGCTGGGCGCTCAGTGCGGCGCTACGCTGAATGAGTCGCAACAGGAACGGCTGAATCATTTTGGCAAATGCGTGGGGCTGGTTTTTCAGGTGGTGGATGATGTGCTCGACAGCGAGGCGGACACCGCGACTCTGGGCAAGACTGCGGGCAAGGATGCGGCACAGGACAAACCCACTTATGTCACGCTGCTGGGCGTGACAGCGGCGAAAAAATTGGCGGCAGAGCTGCACTGCGAGGCACTGGATTCTCTGGCAGAATTTGACGAAAAAGCGCGCCGTCTGCGCGAGCTGGCGGACTTTATCGTATTAAGAAAGTATTAATGACCTCACTGCTGAATAACATCAATTCCCCGGACGACTTGCGTCTGCTTGATCGCAAGCAATTACCGCAATTGGCGGATGAGTTGCGCCAGTTCCTGGTGGCATCAGTCAGCCAGACCGGCGGCCACCTGTCTTCCAATCTGGGCACGGTGGAGCTGACCATCGCGCTGCATTATGTGTTTAACACGCCGCTCGACAAGCTGGTGTGGGACGTGGGACACCAGACCTATGCCCACAAAATACTCACCGGACGCAGAGACGCGATGAAATCGCTGCGCATGGCAGGTGGCATTTCCGGTTTTCCCAAGCGCGACGAGAGTCCGTACGATGCCTTTGGCACCGCGCACTCCAGTACCTCTATTTCAGCGGCGCTGGGCATGGCGGTGGCGGCGCAGATTGAGGGCAACGATAGTCGTGCGGTGGCTATCATCGGTGATGGCGCGATGAGCGGCGGCATGGCATTTGAGGCGCTCAACAATGCAGGCGCGATGGATGCCAATTTGCTGGTCGTTCTTAACGACAATGACATGTCCATCTCGCGTCCGGTGGGGGCGCTTAATAACTATCTGGCCAGGCTGATGTCGGGGCGTTTTTATGCGGCGATGTGGCGCGGTGGCGAAAAGGTGTTGAAGGGCATGCCACCGGTGCTGGAATTCGCCAAGCGCGCCGAGGAGCACGTCAAGGGCATGGTTACGCCGGGTACGCTGTTCGAAGAATTCGGCTTCAATTACATCGGCCCGATCGATGGCCACGATCTCGACACCCTGATCACCACGCTCGGCAATATCCGCCAGCTCCAAGGGCCGCAGTTTCTGCATATAGTCACGCAAAAAGGCAAGGGCTACGCGCGCGCCGAAGAAGATTGCCTGCTCTACCATGGCGTGGGCAAGTTTGATCCGGAACATGGCATTATCGCCAAGCCAGCCGCAAATCAAACCTATAAGCCCAGCTACACGCAGATTTTCAGCAATTGGCTGTGCGACATGGCGCAACTTGACCCGCGTTTGATTGGCATTACCCCGGCCATGTGCGAAGGTTCGGGCATGGTCGAATTTGCGGAAAAATTTCCGCAGCGCTACTTCGACGTGGGCATAGCCGAACAGCACGCGCTGACCTTCGCCGCCGGGCTGGCATGTGAGGGGATGAAACCGGTGGTGGCGATTTACTCTACCTTTTTGCAACGCGCCTATGACCAACTGATACACGACATCGCGATCCAGAATTTGCCGGTGGTGCTGGCGATAGACCGCGCCGGGCTGGTCGGCGCGGACGGCGCGACGCACGCGGGCAGTTTTGACCTGAGCTATCTGCGCTGCATCCCCAACCTGACCGTGATGGCGCCAGCCGACGAAAACGAATGTCGCCAAATGTTATTTACCGCGTTTCAGTTGAACACCCCGGCTGCGGTGCGCTATCCACGCGGCTGCGGCCCCGGCGTTGCGCCGCAAAAAGAAATGCAGGCGCTGCCCATAGGCAAGGGAGAAATACGCCGCTCGGGTGCGGGCGTGGCGATTTTATCCTTTGGTTCCATGCTCGCCCCTGCTCTGGGCGCGGCAGACCTGCTCAACGCCACCGTGGCCAACATGCGCTTCGTCAAGCCGCTGGATAAGGAACTGGTATTGCGTCTGGCGCGTGAACACACCCTGCTGGTGACGGTGGAAGAAAATACCATCCAAGGCGGCGCGGGCAGCGCGGTGGCGGAATGTTTGCAACAGCACGGCATGAGCAACGCGCTGTTGCAACTCGGTTTGCCCGATACGTTTCTGGAGCAAGGCGAGCCAGCAAAAATTCTGGCAGCGTGCGGGCTGGACGCGGCGGGCATTGTCGCATCTGTTCGTTGCAACATGCTTTCAGGGATACCAAAAAACTCTGAAGCTGTCATTCCTACCCTGCGCCAAGCTCAGGACAAATAGCCGAAACGGGTCAACGGCCTGCATCATAATGTCAGGCATCTCAGCCCTCTCCATCAGCTAAACACGAAATTTTTCAAATGGTCAAACCAATCACTATCGGCACTCCCCTTACCCCCTCCGCCACCAAAGTCATGCTGCTGGGCAGCGGCGAACTGGGCAAGGAAGTCATCATCGCGCTGCAACGCCTGGGGGTGGAGACCATCGCGGTGGATCGCTACCCGAATGCGCCCGGCCATCAGGTAGCGCACCGCGCCTATACCATCGACATGACCGATGGTGCGGCATTGCGAGAACTGGTCGAGCGCGAGCAGCCGCACATTATCGTGCCGGAAATCGAAGCCATTGCCACCGCCATGCTGGTCGAAATAGAACGTGCCGGATTAGCGCGCGTCATCCCCACCGCACGCGCGACGCAACTCACCATGCACCGCGAGGGCATCCGCCGCCTGGCCGCTGAAACACTGGGTTTGCCAACCTCCCCTTACTGTTTTGCCGATAGCCTGCAGGAGTTGCGTGCGGCGATAGACAACGGCATCGGTTATCCCTGCGTGATCAAACCGGTAATGTCCTCCTCCGGCAAGGGGCAGTCAAAAATCGACAGCGCGGCAGAGGTGGCGCAGGCATGGGACTACGCCGCCAGCGGCAGCCGGGTCAATCAGGGGCGGGTCATCGTCGAAGGTTTCATCCAGTTCGATTATGAAATTACCCAGCTCACCGTGCGCGCGCTGGGCAGCACGGGCGAAGTCGAAACGCATTTCTGCGAGCCGATAGGCCACGTACAGGTACAGGGCGATTACGTGGAAAGCTGGCAACCACAGAAAATGTCGCCGCTGGCGTTGCAACGAGCGCGCGACATCGCACAAAAGGTCACGGACAACCTCGGCGGCTTGGGTATTTTTGGTGTGGAATTGTTCGTCCAGGGCGACCAGATATGGTTCAGCGAAGTCAGCCCCAGGCCGCACGACACCGGCATGGTAACCATGTGCTCGCAAGTACAGAACGAATTCGAGTTGCATGCCCGAGCCATCCTCGGCCTGCCGGTGGATGTGAATCTAAGAGCACCCGGCGCGAGTGCGGTGATTTACGGACAGCTTGAAGAAAAAGGCATCGCCTTTGAAGGTGTGGCAGAAGCACTGCGTGTGCCTGACAGCGACCTGCGCCTGTTCGGCAAGCCGGAATCATTTGCCAAGCGCCGCATGGGCGTGGCATTGGCGACCGGCAAAGATACCGACGAAGCGCGTGGTCGCGCCAAGCTTTCGGCGAGCAAGGTTGTTCCGGTTAAAGTGTGATGATCACCGGAATACTTCACGCCACCTTTCTGACCACCGACCTGGCCAAGTCGCGCACCTTTTACGAAGGCATACTCGGCTTGCGACCCGATCCGAATCGCCCATCAATGAGCTACGACGGTGTGTGGTATGACGTGGCAGATAAGCAGCAGATTCATTTGATGTTGCTGCCCAACCCGGAAGCCGGCTTGCAGCGTCCCGCTCACGGTGGACGTGACCGCCACGTTGCGCTGGCGGTGTCCGGCATTGCGCAGTTGATAGCGCGATTAGATCAGGCGGGGATTGCTTACACGCTCAGCCAATCCGGTCGCCGTGCCTTGTTCTGCCGCGATCCGGATGGCAATGCGTTGGAGTTTATAGGGGACGTTTAATGCAATTCTTCGTAGGGCGGATGAGCCGTAGGCGTTATCCGCCGTTAGTGGAGTCCGCCAAAAGATGTGTGTGGAGATTCATTCGGCGGATAACGCTTCGCTTATCCGCCCTACTGCTTCTGCCTTACGCGGGTTATCGTCATGGGCGCGGCGGTGAAGGCGAAGATTGACGCGGTGTGGGGCGAGTTGGGATTGTGAATTTCGGGCAACAAAAAAGCCGGAACCAGTCCGGCTTCTTCGGCGTTACGTTAGATTAGAACTTGAACACGCCGCCAACCGAGATCAGGCTGGCATCGCCTTCAAATCCATTCGTAGTATCGTTAAATTTATAATTATCCCAGCCTAAACGGATACCCGCCGTTGGGCTGACATTGTATTGACCACCCAGACCATAGGTGAGAGCGTTACTTTTTGAATCAGTGCCGCCGCCACTAAATTCGCTGGTAATCATCGCATAACCCAACTTACCGAACAACGAGAATTGTTCATCGATCGGGAAAGAACCGACACCACTCACACTAAAGCCACTGGATTCCGCAGTACCACCACCCCCTCCAATTTCGCCCAAGCTGAGATATTCGGCTTCAACGGCAAAGTTAGGGCTGAAGGTGTGGCCGACAAACACACCATAGGCGGTTGGGCTGTCTTTGTCCAAAGTAGCACCAACAATACTGGTTTTAGCCTGGCCCACCCTGGCACCAACGTACATGTCAGCCGCAACAGCAGGCGTAGCGACGAAAGCAGACAGCAGTACGGCAATAGCAATTTTCTTCATGATTTATTCCCCCATGTGGTTGAGTTAAAGCTGCGTGAATCTTGCAAGCAGCGACGCGCACTCTACCCCCCCACCCGAGTTCGTCAACACCAGCTGCATTTTCACGGCGCCGGATTGGAATAGATACGATGCACCGCTTCGATCTGTTCCAGCACCTCAGCCGATAACACCACCTCGGCGCTGTCCAGATTTTCTTTCAACTGCCGCACACTGGTCGCGCCGAGGATGACGCTGCTGTTGAACCAGCGGCTGCGGGCGAAGGCCAAGGCCATCGTTGCCGGGCTTAGTCCGGCTTCCTGTGCGATGCGCACATATTCTTTGCTGGCCGCAGGCACGTTGGGTTTTGCGTAGCGTTGCACGAAGCTGGGAAAGAGCGTAATGCGACCTTTCGCGTTTGGGTCGGCGAGGTATTTGCCGGACAGATGCCCGAACGCCAGCGGGCTATACGCCAACAGCCCGACTTGCAGGTGGTGACAGACTTCTGCCAGTCCGGTCTCGAAGCTGCGGTTCATCAGGTGATAGGCATTTTGCACGGTTACTATTTTCGGCAGGCCGAATTTTTCCGCACACCTGACAAACTCGCTCACACCCCACGGCGTTTCGTTGGAGAGGCCAATGTGGCGCACCTTGCCGGCCTTGACCAATTCCGCCAGCGCTTGCAGTTGTTCGGCGATCGGCACGGTGTCGTGTTCCTGCGCAATGTCATAACCGGTCGCGCCGAACATCGGCACGTAACGATCCGGCCAATGAATCTGGTAGAGGTCGACGTAGTCGGTCTGCAACCGTTTCAGGCTGCCGTCTATCGCGGCTTCGAGATGCCGGCGATTGATGCGCGGGCCGTTGCGTATCCAGGAAAACCCGCGCGACGGCCCGGTGATCTTGGTGGCGACGATGAGCTTGTCGCGCCGCTGATGTTTCAGCCAGGAGCCGATATAACTTTCGGTGCGTCCCTGCGTTTCGGCGCGCGGCGGAACCGGATACATCTCGGCGCAATCGATGAAATTCACGCCACACGATACCGCCAGATCAAGTTGCGCGTGAGCGTCCGCTTCGCTGTTCTGTTCGCCGAAGGTCATCGTGCCGAGCGCCAATGCCGATATGCGCAGGTCGCTCTCGCCTATTCGTCTGTAGTCCATGTCCGGTTCGCGTGGATTCGATGGGGCTATTTTATTCCATATTCATTACACCGTTTGCCCTGTGTATCGAAGCTTGCGTAGAATAGCCCCTCTTGAAAATCGTTAAGTCTTCCCCAATTTACCCGCACGACCCTTAAACAATGGAGAAAACAATGAGCGACACTGCCACCAATAACCGCGAAACCAACCGGGAAACAATGGGCTTTCAGGCCGAGGTCAAGCAGCTTCTGCAATTGATGATTCATTCCTTGTACTCAAATCGCGAAATTTTTCTGCGCGAATTGATCTCCAATGCGTCCGATGCCTGCGACAAGCTGCGCTTTGAGGCGCTGCATAACGCGGCTTTGTTTGAGAGCGATTCTGAACTGAACATCCGGCTCAGCTACGACACGGCCGCGCGCACGCTGACCATCAGCGACAACGGCATCGGCATGAGCCGCGATGAGGTGGTGAATAACCTGGGCACGATTGCCAAGTCTGGCACGCGCGAATTCTTTTCCCGCCTTTCCGGCGATCAGCAGAAGGATGCAAACCTGATCGGGCAGTTTGGCGTGGGCTTTTATTCGGCCTTTATCGTGGCCGACAAGGTCAGCGTGGTGACGCGCCGTGCCGGTGAAAAAACCGACCAGGGCGTGAGCTGGGAATCGGATGGCGGCGGCGAGTTCGTCATCGAGATGGTGGAAAAAGCCGCACGCGGCACCACCATTACCCTGCATCTGCGCGAGGGGCAGGACGATCTGCTCAGCGGCCAGAAAATTCGTTCTATCATCCGCAAGTATTCCGATCATATTGTCCAGCCGATCCTGATGAAGAAGGAAGAGTGGAAAGACGGCGCGCAGCAGGTGCTGGATGAAGATGAGACCGTCAATCAGGCTTTTGCGCTGTGGGCGCGCAGCAAGAGCGAGATCAGCGATGAGGAATATCGGGGGTTTTACCAGCATGTCAGCCATGATTTTGCCGACCCGCTGGCATGGACCCACACCCGCGTTGAGGGCCGCCAGGAATACACGCAGTTGCTTTATATCCCCGGCAAAGCGCCGTTTGATATGTGGGAGCGCGATGCCAGCCACGGCGTCAAGCTTTATGTGCGCCATGTATTCATCATGGATGACGCCGAACACCTGATGCCGCATTACCTGCGTTTTGTGCGCGGAGTGGTTGATTCCAACGACCTGCCGCTCAATGTATCACGCGAGATTTTGCAGGAGTCGAAAGACATCGAAGCGATACGCGCCGGTTGCACCAGGAAGGTGCTCGGCCTACTGGAAGATCTGGCCGCCAAAGACCCGGGGAAATACACCAAATTTTGGGGCGAATTTGGCCGTGTGCTGAAGGAAGGCATAGGCGAGGATTTCGCCAACAAGGACAAGATTGCCGGCTTGCTGCGGCTGGCCTCGACCCAAGCCGATACCCCGGCGGAAACCGTGGCGCTGGCCGATTATATTGGCCGCATGAAGGAAGGCCAGGACAGGATTTATTACATCACCGCCGACACTTTCAACGCCGCCAGGAACAGCCCGCATCTGGAAGTGTTCCGCAAAAAAGGCATCGAAGTGCTGCTGCTGACCGAGCGCGTGGACGAGTGGGTGGTCAGCAATCTGCCAGAATTCCAGGGCAAGCCGCTGGTCTCGGTGGCCAAGGGTGGGCTGGATCTCGGCCAGCTTGAAGATGAAGCCGAGAAAAAAGAACAGGCAAAAGATGCCGACGAGTTCAAGGAGTTGACCGACAAGATCAGCGTCAGCCTTGCCGACCGTGTCAAGGAAGTGCGCGTGACCCACCGCCTGACCGATTCGCCCGCCTGCCTGGTGGCGGACGAGCACGACATGAACGCCAATCTGGCCCGGCTGCTCAAGGCATCAGGACAGAAGCTGCCGGTGTCGCAGCCGATACTGGAAATCAATCCCAAGCATCCGGTGGTGTTGCGCCTGAAAGTTGAAGAGAAGAAATTCGACGATTGGGCCTCGGTGCTGTTTGATCAGGCTTTGCTGGCAGAGGGTGGCCAGCTTGATGATCCGGCCAGCTTCGTCAAGCGCATTAATCAGTTGATGCTGGAGATGAGCGGGGGTTGATTCATTGGTTGTGGAGTGCGCTGGCACGACAGCGCTTTTATCGGTGCGATAGCGGCGTCGTGCACACCCGCACTCCAAGCTAGAGCGTGTTTTCCACTATGGACACAGACTGAATTTAGTTTGGCGCAACCAGAGCCTGGGCTTTTTCCACAATTCCATCGCGTTTGAACATGGAAAGATATTCCTTCTCGTTGAGCAAAGTCACTTTCGCCAGATAGGCGATATTTTTTTCGATTGATTCCATATAGTAATTTTTGTCGACGCCCAGCGTATCTTTGAAGTGAGATGATAGTTGAGTGTACAAGCCGCCCAGATCGCCATCAAGTTTTTTGCAGGTGTTCTCATAAAATGTTTGCGTCTGGCGCAATAAATCATGGATGCTCTGGTAGTTTCCAAAATTGGCTTCCTTGAACTCCAGATACAGGAACAGAAGTTTTTCCAAATAAGCGCGGTCAGCCATTTGACCGATCAGATCAGCAGTGCCAACGATTTTCCCAAGCAGGCAAGTGCGTTCGTCGGGGAATTCGAGCTGGGAAAAATACAGCGCCCGGTCAGTGGTGAGCATCATGGGTTCCAACGAATCGGCAAGCCCGGCAGGAAATTGCCGCTCGGCAAGATAGCGCCGCATGAATGCAACACCCCTGCTGACATGGCTTAGCGTGAACTGAGCACCAGTTCCGGTTTCTTCGTCAAATTGCTGTGCGTAGCCAACATCGTGCATCAGGGTTGCTATCATGACCATGGTAATTTCATCGTCGCTTATGCGCGTGCCTAAAACATGTGCACCATGCATCAGTCTCACTGCACACAGAAAAACAGCCAGCGTATGGGGTAAGTTGTGGTACAGCGTTTTAATGGGGCAGTAGCCAGGGTATTCACCATGAAACAGGCGCATGACGTCGTCAAATATTATTCTGGCCAGCGCCGGGTCATAGTTGGGATTGATGCAGCGAGCTACACTGAGAGCCGTGACCCACGCATCCTCGGGATCATTTTTGGCTAACAGGCTGTCGATTTCTGCGGCCGTCGGGGTATGAATCATATAATATGCCTCAGTAATTTCAGCATTCCAACTTAAGATTAAATTCAGCTCGCTGTCAGCCAAAACTCAACCCTCCACGCGCAGTATATTACGGGACATCCAATGTCGACAATGTTCACTTTAAATCAGGGATTCCATGCAGCCAATTTATTTTGAATTTATCTTTCCTTTTGCCAGCAACGCTGCACCAAACGCGGCTTCAGTGTGATGTGCCACGGTTACCGGCACGCCGAGTAAACGTTCGCGCAGCTTGCTCCATACCTGATTTTTTGCGCCGCCACCGGTCGTTGTGACGGATTTTAGCGGGCTGGCGCCGAGCTCGGCCAGCTTGGCGTAACCCGCCGCTTCGATGCGGGCCAATCCTTGCAGCAGGCCATGCAGAAACTGCACATCGTCCACAGCCTGTCCTGAGCCTGATCGAAGGGGGCGCGGGATAAGACGTGGCGCCAGCATGGGATCATTAACCGGGAAACGCTCGCCGGGCCGCGGCAGCGGGTAATAGTCGAGCGGGCTGTCAGTGGCCGGATCAATATGCTGGCTGAGCTCGGCCAGTTGTTCATCGTTGAAATATTGCCGCAACACGTTGCCCCCCGCATTGGAAGCACCTCCCGCCAGCCACAGGTCACCATAGCGGTGGCTGTACACGCCATATTGCGCCGCTTCCACACGTTTTGTAGAAAGCACTTTGAGTACCAGCGTACTGCCGAGCGAGGTGACGGCGGCGCCCGGTTCATGCACGCCTGCGGCAATAAAGGCGGCGATGCTGTCGGTGGTGCCCGCATGTACCGCACAAGCCGGATTGAGCTTGAAATGCTGCGCCACGCCAGTGCTGATGGGTGCGAGTGCCGTGCCGGGCGCGACCACGCGCGGCAGCAAATGCGCGTGCGGCAGACTCAGTATCCAATCGGGCCAGCACATTCGCTCCACGTCATAGCCGGTCTTGAGGGCATTGTGATAGTCGCTGACGCCCCCCGTTCCGGTAAGCAGCGCCGCCAGCCAGTCCGCCTGATGCATAAAGTGTGCGCTATTTGACAGATCGGTATGCCCCGTCAACCACAGAAATTTGGCCAAGCCTGAAGTCGCGCTGCAAACAATGTGGCCGGGTGGAGCAATTTTCTTGAGTTGCCCGACTTCATCCTGCGCGTGGCCATCGAAATAAAGCAGAACGGGAGAAGTCGGCTCCAGCTCCTCATCGCACAACAACACCGTGGCGGAAGTGGCGGCGATGGCAATGCCCTGCAGCTCAGCCGCGATGGCGGCGGGAAAACGCCTGAGCAGGATATGCAACGCCTCGCGCCAGTCCAGCGGGGTTTGTGCAGCGGCATTGGGGTAGGTGTAGCGGTCTTCGTGGACGACAGTCTCGGCTTCGTCCACCACACAGGCGCGTGCGCCGGAAGTGCCGAAATCGAAACCAAGGTACATCTTTTATCCGCGCGTATTCGACTGCATCTCAAACCGCGCCAAATCTACCAGCGGCTGCGGCTGCCAGCCGGGCTGGCGATGTTCCGCCACGATGTTGGTGAAAATGCCGCCGCGCACGAAGAACTTGGCGGTGAGGCGCATGAAGCGCGGCTGGGTGGCGGCGACCAGATCGTCCAGAATGCGGTTGCTCACGTCTTCGTGAAAATGGCCTTCATTGCGGAACGACCAGATGTACAGCTTGAGACTTTTCAGCTCCACACACTTGGCATCGGCGA
The DNA here is from genome assembly GCA_009885195.1 of Gallionellaceae bacterium. Lineage (GTDB taxonomy): Bacteria > Pseudomonadota > Gammaproteobacteria > Burkholderiales > Gallionellaceae > Nitrotoga. Next base: position 17,041 of record VFLG01000084.1, on the reverse strand, counting down.
TGTAATCGAGTATCAGGGTAGCGAAATCCGGCTGTCCGGTCTTGGGACAGAGACAGGTGAACTCGGGGATTTCCATGTGAATATGGTAATCGCGCCCGGGATTGGGGTTGGGGAAAGTTTCCAGATTTTTAGCGGCTGACGTTGTCATTTTGAAATGTGGTGCGGGTCGGTTAGAATGCGCTGCATTATAACGTCAGCCTGATTGAAATTGCGTCTTTCCCACATCAAACTTGCCGGTTTCAAATCTTTCGTTGATCCCACCCACATCGCCCTGCCCGGGCAGATCGTTGGCATCGTCGGCCCCAATGGTTGCGGCAAGTCGAACGTTATCGACGCGCTGCGCTGGGTGCTGGGCGAATCGCGCGCCTCGGCGTTGCGCGGCGAATCGATGCAGGACGTGATATTCAATGGCTCCAGCAAGCGCAAACCGGTATCGCGCGCCAGCGTCGAGCTGATATTCGACAACAGCCTGGGCAAAGCCGCCGGACAGTGGTCCAGCTACGCCGAGATTTCCATCAAGCGCGTGTTGCAGCGCGACGGTGATTCCACCTACCACATCAACAACCAGCACGTCAGGCGCAAGGATATCACCGACATTTTTATGGGCACTGGCCTGGGGCCGCGTGCTTACGCCATTATCGAGCAGGGCATGATCTCGCGCATCATCGAGGCCAAGCCGGAAGAGCTGCGCGTGTTTCTGGAAGAAGCGGCGGGCGTATCCAAATACCGCGACCGCCGCCGCGAAACGGAGCTGCGCATTGCCGACACGCGGGAGAACCTGCTGCGGGTGGATGACATACTGCTGGAATTAACCAAACAACTCACCCATCTGACCGCACAGGCCGAAGTAGCCAAACAATTCCGTGCGCTGGAAGTCCAGCGCAACACCACGCAACACCTGCTGTGGCTGGTGAACAAAAAAGAAGCCGAAGTGCGCCGCGCGCGCTTTACCCAGCAAATTGAAAAAACCAAAACCGAGCTGGAAGCCGAAACCGCGCGTCTGCGCGAGACAGAAAGCCAACTGGAAGGCGCGCGCATCGGCCATTACGCCTTAGCCGATGCGCTGCATGCCAAGCAAGGCGAGCTGTATGCTACCAATGCCGAGATTGCCCGGCTGGAGCAGCATATTGCCCATCTTAACGACCAGCGCGCGCGCTTGACCCAGCAGTTGGCCAATGGCGAGCTGCAGATGGAACAGCAGCGCGGCCAGTTGCAGGGCATACAAAGTCTGCTGGCGCACTGGCAGCAACAGCAGCAGGAAGCCGGCGTCCGGGTTGAAGTGTGTGACAACCGCGCCACCACCGAGCTGCAACATCTGCCGCAGGCGGAAGAAGCGGCGCGTGCCGCACAGCAGCGCTACAACGAAGTGCAGCGCGAACATCTGGTATTGCAGCAACAATTGCAACTGGCCGACACGCAGCGCGAACATATTCAGCGCAACGTGCAGCAACTGGAATCGCGCCGCTCGCGTTTGCTGCTGGAGCAGGACAATTTGCCGCAGGTGGATACCGAGGCACTGGCACGGGCGCAACAGCAACTGGTTGAGATGGAGGCGGAGCGCAGCACACAACAGCAGCAGTTGGCGCAGTTACAGGAGCAATTGCCCACAGCCGATGCGGCGCGGCGCGACCAGCGCATTGCCGCTCAGGAACTGGAGCGGCAACTGGCGCAGATAGAGGCAAAACTTTCCGCGCTCAAGCAGCTACAACAACAAGTTGATAACGATAAAAATCTGAAACAGTGGTTAGTTAATCACCAGCTGGACACACTGCCGCGCCTGTGGCAATCCATCCGCATCGATCAGGGCTGGGAAGATGCGCTGGAAGCCGTGTTGCGTGAACGGCTTAATGCGCTGGCCTTAAAAGGCCTGGACGAAACAGCGGCCTGGCACGATGCGCCACCGGGCAAGCTGGCGGTCTTCGCAGGTAACGTAGGTCGGGATTTGTCCCGACACAATAACGATGATGTCGGGATGAATCCCGACCTACAATCGTTGTCGAAATTCGTGACTTGCCAGGACGAGCAGGCAGCGCCGGTGGTGGCGGACTGGTTGTCCGGCGTGTATGCCGCAGAAACGCTGACGCAAGCATTAAGCTTGCGTGCGCGTCTGCCGTCCGGCGCATGGCTGGTGACGCCGCAGGGACACCTGGTTGGCGCGCACAGCGTGTTGTTTCACGCGCCGGACAGTCAGGTGCACGGCGTGTTGGCGCGCCAGCGTGAGATCGAAAGTTTGCAGTTGGCAGCGCAACAACAGGCGGCGGCGCTGGAGCAAGGCAAGCATCAGGCTGCGCAGGCAGAAGAAAGCTATCACGCCATCGAAAGCCGCATCGCGCCGCTGCGCACGGCGGGCAGCGAATTGCAGCAGCGCCAGCATGGCACACAGGTGCAAATTCTGAAATTGACGCAGGCCAACGAGCGCAGCCATGAGCGCGCTACCCAGATCGCACACGAACTGCAAGAGCTGGCCGACCAGTCCGCCAGCGAGCAGCGCCAGCAACAGGAAATCACCGGGCGCATGGATATTTTGCGCGGCAACATGGCGACGCAGCAGGCCGAGGCTGAGGAAATTAAACTGTATGCAGCCGCGCAGGAGTCCACGCTGCGCCAGCAGCGCGAGCGCTCGCAAAAAGCCCAGCACGAATTGCAGGAAGCGCGTTTTTTCGCCAAGACCTGTGCGGAAAAATTAGCCGATCTGGAACACAATCTGAAGCAGACCGGTTTGACGCTGGCGCAATTGGAACAGACGCTGGTGCAAAGCCGCGACGAGCTGGGAAATCTGGAGGAAGGCAGCAGCAAGCAACAGTTGCAGGAGGCGCTGCAACAGCGTCAAGCGCGTGAGCAGGCGTTGGCCGAGGCGCGCAACGCGCTGGAGCACGCCACCAATAATCTGAACAAGCTAGAACAGGAACGCCTGTCCTGCGAGCAAAAATTACATCCATTACGCGAAAAAACCGGTGAATTGTCGCTCAAGGAACAGGAAGCGCGCCTGCAATATGAGCAATGGTCAGAGCAGTTGACTGGAGTGGACGAGGCCGCGCTGATGCCATTACTGGAAGCGGGTAATGCCAGGCCGAATGCCTTGCAGGGTGAACTGAATCAACTGAATGGCGACATTGCCGCGCTGGGCGCGGTCAACCTGGCGGCGCTCGATGAATTGCAGGCGGCGCAGGAACGCAAGGCCTATCTGGATGCGCAAGCGAAAGATTTATCCGAGGCAATGGCGACGCTGGAAGATGCGATACGCCGCATCGACAAGGAATCGCGCGAGTTGCTGATGGCCACTTACAATGAAGTGAACCGTCATCTGGCGGAAATGTTCCCGGTGCTGTTCGGTGGTGGAGAAGCGCGCCTGGTGCTGACCGGAGAGGAAATACTGGACAGCGGCGTGCAGGTGATGGCGCAACCGCCGGGCAAGAAAAATGCTTCCATACACCTGATGTCTGGCGGCGAAAAGGCGCTGACCGCGATTGCGCTGGTGTTTTCGCTGTTTCAACTCAACCCCGCGCCGTTCTGCCTGCTGGACGAGGTGGATGCTCCGCTGGACGACACCAATACCGAGCGCTTGTGCAAGCTTATCCAGAAAATGGCGCAGCAAACCCAGTTCGTGTTCATCAGTCACAACAAGCTCACCATGGAGCTGGCGCAGCAATTGGTGGGCGTGACCATGCAGGAGCGCGGCGTGTCGCATGTGGTAGCGGTAGACATCGAGGAAGCATTGCGGATGCGCGACAACAGCGTGATTGCCGCCTGAAGACGTGCGCCCATCATCCGGGGCGCCCTCAATTGCAGTTGGTGCTGATCCCTTTTCGTGCCTCCTCTATGCGTTGATTTCGCGCGGCGTCATCCAGGTAGCTGCGCTCCCCTTTGCTATCATAGGTAGAAATGCGCGTGGTGTTTTCCAGCGTTTTTAAGCTGCTGCGCGCGTCTTCGCAATACTTTTGTTTGGCGCGGGTATCCTCTTGCGTCTTGGCTTCTTTCTTCTCTGCTTCACCTTTGACTTTTTGGACTTTCCGGTAATCAGCTTCGCGCTCGGCTATAGTTTTCTGCGCGGGTATATCACTTGCGGAAGCGGCAGGGATATTCAGTGGAGTTGCCTTGACATTCGCTGGGGCCGATTGGTCCGAATAATGTGTCTGGTTATTATCGTCCACCCATTTATTAACCTCGCCGAGGGCGCTAAAGCTGAACAGGCTAAACAACAACAGGTAAATCGACAGGCAGCATTTCATGATTTTTCTCCGGTAAATTAAGAACTGGCAATCAGGTCGGACAATGTACATTATCCCAATACAAAATTAAATGCTTAAATTTCTCCCAGCCCCGGATGCCACGATAAAAAGGCAGCGTCGTGCCGCTGCACTCCAAAGAATAATGGAATCGGGATGCCATAATCCCTATAGATAGGGCATAATGTCTAATGTTAAAATTATCAATAAGCCACCCAATGGCCTGTTTGCGCGGTCAATCAGATTAAGGGCAATTTAAAGCATGTCGAACTCACCAGCCGGGGCGAGCGTCAATCTCGACTATTATCGAACAGATCATAACCAGGATCTGGTGCTCAAGCTATTAACTGCCTATTATCGGGCGCACCACCATTCCGGTAAGTTATTCGACGATTTCCCCAGTTTTTTCCTGGTCAAGCCAGAGGCGTTGAGCGGCGCAAATCTTGCGACTCGCGCTTCCGACAAGCTGATACTGGAAGACTGCATCCAGCGCGCCACTGACCGCAGCGGTTATATCGGCATTACCAAACATCGCAACCCCAAGTTGCAATATTATTGGCTGGAATTGGTGCCCATGCCTTTTATACTGGGTGATCCGGTTGTCGAAAACAACAAGGCGCAGTTCTTTTACATGCTCAGCCATTTTGTGGAGTACGCCAAGCTGAATCCGAAAATGTATGGCGACCTGATGGCGGAGTGCAACTCTGACAAGGATCTGGCTCTGATGCTCAAAGAAATTATCAAACAGGGAAACAAGCTGCAGTCTTTGTTGGATATTTACTCCGAGGAACATCTGGTTTCCTTTAACCGGAACTGGCCTCCTGCCGAGGTCAAAAAATTGCTGGCGGCACTCAAGGAAAATGACCTGGAGTGGTGCGAATTATTCTTTGAATGCATGATCTATGTCATGGGACGCAAGTCCAAAGGCTGAACAGCGCCAGCTGTAATTTAATTTTTTTGTCGAGGCCGCACTATCATGCGTATTACCCAAAAGGCGCTAACCTTTGACGATGTCCTGCTGGTTCCGGCGCACTCCAACGTGTTGCCGCGCGATGTCAGCCTGCGCACCCAGCTCAGCCGCAACATCATCCTGAACATTCCCCTGGTATCCGCTGCGATGGATACCGTTACCGAGGCGCGCCTGGCGATAGCGCTGGCCCAGGAAGGCGGCATCGGTATCGTACACAAGAACATGAGCGCCAAAGCCCAGGCGCAGGAGGTATCCAAGGTCAAACGCTTCGAAAGCGGCGTGGTGAAAGACCCCATCACCGTCACGCCCAACATGACGGTGCGCGATGTATTGCAACTCACACACCAGCATAAAATCTCCGGATTGCCCGTGGTGCAGGGCAAGCAGGTAGTCGGCATCGTGACCAACCGCGATTTGCGTTTCGAGAGCAATCTTGACCAGCCCATCCAGAACATCATGACTCAGCGCGAACGGCTGATCACGGTCAAGGAAAATGCCAGCCGTGAAGAGGCGCGCACCTTGATGCACAAACACCGCATCGAACGGGTATTGGTGGTGAATGATGCGTTTGAGTTGTGCGGCCTGATTACCGTCAAGGATATCCTGAAATCCAGCGAACACCCGCAAGCGTGCAAGGATGAGTTGGGGCGCTTGCGCGTGGGAGCCGCGATAGGCGTCGGTGAGGGTACCAATGAACGCGCAGCACTTCTGGTAGAAGCAGGTGTGGATGTATTGATAGTGGATACCGCCCATGGACATGCCCAGGGTGTGCTGGATCGCGTCAAGTGGGTAAAAAGAAACTTCCCGAACGTGGATGTGATCGGCGGCAACATCGCCACCGCCGCTGCCGCCAAGGCGCTACTGGATCACGGCGCAGACGGCGTCAAAGTCGGCATCGGCCCCGGTTCCATTTGCACCACACGCATGGTCGCTGGAGTAGGTGTGCCGCAAATCACGGCTATCCAGAACGTGGCCGAGGCACTGCTGGGCACGGGTGTACCATTGATTGCGGACGGCGGCGTGCGCTATTCTGGTGACATTGCCAAAGCTATTGCAGCTGGCGCGCACGTGGTGATGTTGGGTGGCCTGTTTGCCGGCACGGAAGAAGCGCCGGGAGAAGTGGAATTATTCCAGGGCCGTTCTTATAAATCTTATCGCGGCATGGGCAGCTTGGGCGCGATGCAGCAAGGCTCCAGCGATCGGTATTTCCAGGATAACGTCAATCAGGACAAACTGGTGCCGGAGGGAGTCGAAGGGCGCGTTCCTTACAAAGGCAGCGTGCTGGCAGTGATCCACCAATTGATGGGCGGGCTGAGCGCCAGCATGGGCTACCTGGGCTGCCCCGACATTGCCACGATGCACACCAAGGCCGAATTCGTCCAAATCACCGCTGCCGGCATCCGCGAATCTCATGTGCATGACGTGCAGATTACCAAGGAAGCGCCGAATTATCACATTGAATAATGTAGGGTGGGTTAGGCGCTCGTGCCGTAACCCACCATCGCCATATTACAGTGGGTTACGCTTACGCTAACCCACCCTACATAAAACATGTCCCACTCCAAAATACTTATCCTCGACTTCGGCTCTCAATACAGCCAACTCATCGCGCGCCGTGTGCGTGAAGCGCATGTCTATTGCGAGCTGCATCCCTATGATGTGGGCGATGAATTTATTCTGGCGTTCAAACCCAGTGGCATTATTCTTTCGGGTGGCCCCAGCTCGGTAACTGAAGGCGACACACCGCGCGCACCGCAGGTGGTGTTCGAGCTGGGCGTGCCGGTGCTGGGCATCTGCTACGGCATGCAGACCATGGCGGCGCAATTGGGCGGCACGGTGGAAAATGGGGTAGTGCGTGAATTCGGCTATGCGGAAATCCGCGCGCGGGGACACTCGGCTTTGTTGCGCGACATTCAGGATAGAAGCAATGCGCAAGGCCACGGTCTGATAGATGTTTGGATGAGCCACGGCGACAAGGTGACAAAACTGCCGCCCGGCTTCAAGGTGATTGCCAGCAATGCGGCGACACCCATAGCCGGTATGGCAGACGAAACGCGGCGTTTTTACGCACTGCAATTCCATCCCGAAGTGACGCACACCCATCAGGGCAAGGCGATGTTGAACCGCTTCGTGCATGACATTTGCGGCTGTGCGCAGGATTGGAACATGCCGGACTATGTCAACGAGGCGGTGGAAAAAATTCGTGCTCAGGTGGGCAAGGACGAAGTGATACTCGGCTTGTCCGGCGGAGTGGATTCCTCGGTTGCGGCGGCGCTGATCCATCGCGCCATCGGCGACCAACTGACCTGCGTGTTCGTGGACAACGGCCTATTGCGCCTGAACGAAGGTGTGCAAGTAATGGAAACTTTCGCCAACCACCTGCATATGAAAGTAATCCATGTGGATGCCAGCGCGGAATTTTTACATCATCTGGTCGGCGTGTCCGACCCCGAGAAGAAGCGAAAAATTATTGGCCGTGAATTTGTTGAAGTATTTCAGCGTGAGGCCAAGAAATTGCCACAGGCTAAATGGCTGGCGCAAGGAACGATTTATCCCGACGTGATTGAATCTGCCGGAGGGAAAAACAAAAAAGCCCACACCATCAAGTCACACCACAACGTCGGCGGCCTGCCCGATACGCTGCACCTGAAATTGCTGGAACCGCTGCGCGAATTGTTCAAGGATGAAGTGCGCGAACTCGGTGTGGCGCTTGGCTTGCCGCGCGACATGGTATACCGCCACCCCTTCCCCGGTCCCGGTCTGGGCGTGCGTATCCTCGGTGAAGTGAAACACGAATACGCCGAATTACTGCGCCGGTCCGATGCCATTTTCATCGAAGAACTGCATGCCACCAAGGACGAAGATGGCAAGTCCTGGTACGAAAAAACCTCGCAAGCATTCGTGGTATTTCTGCCGGTCAAATCAGTGGGCGTGATGGGCGATGGCCGTACCTACGAATGGGTCGTTGCGCTGCGCGCGGTACAAACGCAAGACTTCATGACCGCGCACTGGGCGGAATTGCCGCATGCCTTACTGGCCAAAGTTTCCAACCGCATCATCAACGAAGTGCGCGGTATAAACCGCGTGGTGTACGACATTTCCGGCAAACCACCCGCCACGATTGAGTGGGAGTAGCCGACACGGCCAAGCAATAGGGGGCGCGTCAGTTTTTACACCAGTTTGGGTGTATGCTATGTTTTGGAAATTAATTTTTCAAGCTCCTTACCAGTTTCAGACCAAGCGAATAAGCTGAGGTGTGTAACATGGCTCTACCCGTTCTAAAACCGCCGCCTTTTGCCCTGCCCATCTTTGGCTGGCGTTGCTGTGCCCATTATGCCACCCGCAACTTCAATCTGAGCCAGCCATGAAAGCCCCACTACCAGAAAATGAAACCCACCGCCTCGCGATTCTGCGCGATTACAACGTGCTGGACTCGATGCCGGAGCAGGCTTTCGACGATCTGACATTACTTGCCGCACAAATCTGCCAAACACCCATCGCTCTGATTTCGCTGATTGACGAAGACCGTCAGTGGTTTAAGTCCAGGATAGGATTAAGCGCCACAGAAACTTCGCGCGATGCGGCTTTCTGTGCCCATGCCATTCTGAACACGGACAAAGTGATGGAGGTGCGCGACGCGCAACTCGATCCGCGCTTTGCCGACAATCCTCTGGTTACCAGCGACCCGCACATCCGTTTTTATGCGGGTGCGCCGTTGATCACACAGGACGGTCTGGCGTTGGGAACGCTGTGCGCGATTGACCGCGTACCGCGCGAGTTAAGTCATGAGCAGAAAGCCACGCTGCAAGCACTGAGCCGCACGGTCGTGGCACAGCTCGAACTGCGCCGTGCTGCACAGCGCCAAGAGGATGAAAAACTGTCACGCACATCAGGCCATGCAGGCAAGAAAAAATGGGCGCTGGAAAATACCACGCTGGCTACTTTCTGGGTGGCTGCATTGGCGCTGCTTATCGTTGGCGTCATTTCGATTAGCAGCCTGTTAGATCTGGGTCGGCAGGTGGATGCAGTGCAGCAAACTTTTCAGGTCATTGAACAGGCTGATCGCATGTTGATCAATATGGTTGATGTCCAGAGCGGACAACGCGGCTATGTCATTACCGGTTCGGAGGAATTTCTTGATACCTATCATAAGGCACGGGCTGACGTGCAACAGAATGTGCAGACATTACGCAAGCTGACCGCAGACAACTCTTCACAGCAACAGCGTCTCAATGAATTAGAGCTGCTGATCATACAACGATTAGCCATCGCACAAGAACTGATTGCATTACGCCAAGATCGGGGATTCAAGGCCACACAGTCATCTTTTGCTTTGCGCAAAGGCAAAATAGTGATGGATCAGATACGGCTGTTGCAGAATGAAATCATGGCGGAAGAACAACGTCTGTTGGCCGAGCGCAGCCAACGTAAAAACGACAGAATCCTGTTCACGCTGATAGCGATCGGCAGTCTAGGAGCATTGGCCACGCTCTTTTTGGGGCTGGCCGGGGTACGCATCCGGCGTGAAATTATGCAGCGCAGTGTGGATCAGCTCCACGTCGAGAAAGCCAATGCAGACCTTGAGTCGCGCGCCCTTGAGCTGGCTGCTGCCCGCCATCGCGCCGAGACGTCTGACCGGTTCAAATCCGCCATTCTCGATTATGCCGGTCATGCCATTATCAGCACGACGCCCGACGGCATCATCACCACATTCAACCAAACCGCAGAGCGGATGCTCGGCTACTCAGCCACGGAAATGGTGGAACTTCAAACACCAGCAATCTTCCATGATGCGGCTGAAGTTGCGACCTATGCACAAAAGTTTTCGGCAGAGCTGGGGATGACGATAGAGCCTGGATTTGAGGTTTTCGTCGCCAAAACGCGCTTGAATTTACCCAACGAACACGAGTGGACCTATATCCGCAAGGATGGCACACGCTTGCCGGTGCTGCTAACGGTAACCGCATTGCGGGACACGGCCGGTGCCATCACCGGATTTTTAGACCTGGCGGTTGATATTGCCGAACGAAAACGAATAGAAGCAGAGCTGCATCAGGCGCTGGAAGAATTGCGGCAACGCGAGGAGACGATTCTGGAGTTGGCGCTGCACGATGAATTGACTGGCTTGCCCAATCGCCGGCTGTTTTATGACAGGCTGGAAACAGCCCTTTCCGAGGCGCGCCGATACCAGATTAAAGTAGCCGTTGCTTTTATTGACCTGGATTTCTTCAAGGAGATTAACGATAAATTTGGGCATGACGTGGGCGATAAATTTCTGGTTGCCATCGCAGAAAAAATAAAGGGTGTGTCACGCGAAATGGATACCTGCGCCCGCCTGGGTGGCGATGAGTTTGCGCTGCTGCTGTCCAACGTGGAGAGCCACGACCAGGTTGCCGCGGTAGTACAGCGGCTCCTGGGCAGCATGGAGGATAAGTTGAGCATTGCGGGAATTCCGTTGCAGGCTTCGGCCAGCATCGGCATCGCTATTTTTCCGAATGATGCTGAAAATGCCGCCACCTTGTTAAAGCGTGCTGATAGTGCCATGTACCGTTCCAAGGAAGAGGGGCGCAACACCTATCGTTTCTGGGATGAAAAAATGGCCGCCGCCCCACATGCGAATCAGGCTACAGAGTTCTCTGACCGGACATGAAAGCACTGCTACCCGACAATGAAGCCCGGCGCCTTAAAACCCTGCGCGGTTATGACGTGCTCGACACGCCATCGGAGCAAGCTTACGACGACCTGACGCTGCTTGCCGCGCAGATTTGCCAAACGCCTACTGCGCTGGTTTCGCTTCTTGATGAAAATCGGCAGTGGTTCAAATCGAAGGTAGGCTTGAGTGTCGCTGAAACTTTGCGTGATTTTTCCTTTTGCGCCCATGCCATTCTGGAGCCGGACAAAGTGCTGGAAGTGCGCGATGCGTTGCTCGATCCGCGTTTTTCCGACAACCCGCTGGTTACCGGCGACCCGCACATTCGGTTTTACGCCGGCGCGCCGCTGGTCGCCGCCGATGGCTTGGCGCTGGGCACGTTAGCCGTGATTGATTATCAGCCGCGCGAGTTGAGCGAAGTTCAAAGAATCACCCTGCGCGCGCTCAGCCGCCATGTAGTGGCGCTGCTTGAACTGCGACGCGGTGTGAACGAACACAAGCAGACTGAGGCAGCCTTGCGTGAGAGCGAAGAACGCTTCCGCGATTTGTTCGAGAATGCGCATGATCTGATTCAGAGCGTCCGGCCGGATGGCTCGATTCTCTACGCCAATCGGGCGTGGCGCGAAACGCTCGGCTACAGCGAGGCGGAGATTGCCGGACTGTCATTGCGGGACATCATTCATCCTTCGTCTTTAAGCCATTGCATGGAGATGTTTCAGCGGATAATGACAGGGGATGCTCTCAGCCGTATAGAGGCTGTGTTCCGCGCCAAGAATGGGCGGGAAGTCGTTGTTGATGGTACCAGTAGCTGTCGTTTTGTAGAGGGCAAACCTGTTGCCACGCGCTCGATCTTTCGCGACATCACCGGACAAAGGCATGTCGAGCAACTGCTGCGCGCCCGCAACGAAGAACTGAGGGGCTTCGCTTATACGGTATCACATGATTTGAAAGCGCCGCTGCGCGGCATTTCGGGTTACGCGCAGGAACTCGAACGTCGGCATAAAACTGGGCTGTCGGATCGCGCGCAATTTTGTATCACGCAAATCATCACTGCTTCAAGGAATCTCGACCATCTCATCGAAGACCTGCTCGAATATTCCCGCCTCGATACCGAGTCTCCCACTCTCACCGAGGTGCGACTTCTTGACCTCATACAAAGCATTCTGCATGATCGCAGTCATACGCTCACTGAGCTGGGTGTGGTGGTGAACATCAATGTTCCGCCGCTCACGCTCACCACCTGGGAGCGCGGCCTGTATCAGATATTGACCAACCTGATTGATAACGCCATCAAATACAGCCGCCACTCGCAGCCGCCACACCTGACCATCAGCGCCGAGGCAGTGGGGAGTCGTTGCCTGGTGACCGTGACCGATAACGGCATCGGCTTCGACATGAAATATCACGACCGCATCTACGGCCTGTTTAATCGCCTGGTGCGTGCCGATGAATTCGAGGGCACCGGTGTCGGCTTGGCTATCGTCAAGAAACTTACTGAGAAGCTGGGCGGCAGCATTCGCGCCGAGGCCACGCTGAGTCAGGGCGCGACTTTTTTCGTCGAACTGCCCAGCTCCTCCGCCCCAACCTTTTCTTCACCAACTTCTCCTACCAAGGAACGCACGTCATGAATGTTATGCTTAACCCGTATTCGCCCTTGCGCCCTATCCTGGTGGTCGAGGATAGCGATATGGACCTCGACTTCTGTATGCAGGCTTTCGACGAACATGCCATCGCCAATCCTGTCATTGTCTGCCGCGACGGCGATGAGGCGATGCAGTTCATTGATGCGCACCCGACATCCGATAATCCGCGCTTACCCCTGCTGGTGCTGCTCGATCTGCGCCTGCCCAAAGTGGACGGCCTTGAAGTATTGCGCCATGCCCGCCAGCATCCGGTATGGAAACAAGTACCGTTCATCATTCTTACCACGTCACGCGAAAACTCCGACATCGGCACGGCCTACCAGATCGGCGTCAATTCCTACATTGTCAAGCCGGTGGACTTCGTTTCGTTCGCCAAAGTGGTGAAGCGTATCAAGTTGTATTGGATACTCACCAACGAGCCTCCGTTCGCACCGCCCAGTGGCTAATGATATGAGCGAACCCATCCGTTTGCTTTACGCCGAAGACAATGCGCAGGACGCGGATTTGACACGCACGTATTTTGAGCGGGAGGCCACCGATATCCATCTCGAAATTGTCGAGGCCGGCGCGCGTTGTCTGGCGCGACTGGCAGAGCAATCATTCGATTTGCTGCTGCTCGACTATTATTTGCCCGACATGGACGGGTTGGCTGTGCTGGCCAAGCTGCGCGCTGAGGGGCGCACCCTGCCTGTGGTGATGATCACCGGTGCCAAAGACGACGAGACGGTGATCCGCGTGATACACGCCGGTGCCGCCGACTATGTGCTGAAATCCGATGGCTACCTTGCCACGCTGCACGGGATTCTGCGCCGGGTGGTGGCGCGCCAGCGCAGCCGCTCTCTGGTGGATGGCGACAGCGTGCAGCGTGCTCAGCGGATTCTCTACGTCGAGCCAAACACTATGGATGCCGAGTTGACGATGGGTCATTTTGCCACCACCGCACCGCATCTACAGTTGCATATCGTAACCAGTTGCCTCGATGCACTGGCGCTGCTGATACCGGGTCATGGGTTCGATTTGGTGCTCACCGACCTGCGTGTACCCGGCATGAATGCGCTGGAGTTCATCCATGAAGCGCAGCAGCGCGATATTGATCTGCCCTTCATCGTCATCACCGGAAAGGGCGACGAGAGCGTGGCGGTGGCTATCCTGCGTCTGGGTGCCTACGATTACATCGTCAAGCGTGATGGCTACCTGACGCAACTGACGCACTCGATTGATCACGCACTGCACCGCTCGCACCTCGATCAAACCACTCGTCGCCTGAATGTGGAGCTGGCCGCGCTCAATGTCACCCTCGAGCACAAGATCGAGGCGCGTACCGTCGAATTGAAGCGCGAGATCGAAGTGCGCAAGCTCGCGGAGAAAACCGTGAGAGCGAGTGAGGCGCGACTGAGCGTAACATTGGAAGCCGCCCAGATTGGTATCTGGGATTGGGATATTGTTAACGACAAGTTTTACACATCGTCCACGTATTCCACCATGCTGGGATATGAGATCGAGCCAGGTGCATCTGATCGCGCCGTCTGGTTGGAAAGAATCCATCCGGAAGACCGCCAACACGTAGCCGACAAAATTGCTGACGTTCTCCGGGGCAGCGAGGAGCCCTATCAGTACGAGGTGCGCATACGCCACGCTGACGGCAACTACCGTTGGGTCAATGTGCTGGGAAAAGTTGTCGAGCGAGACGAAAAGGGTGCGGCTAGACGCTTGTTGGGTGTGCGCCTGGATATTACCGAAAGGAAGCAGGCCGAGGCGCATATCAAGCTCGCGGCGCAGGTATTCGAGCAGAGCGGCGAAGGCTTTCTGATTACCGATGCCAACCGGAACATCATTATGGTCAACCATGCTTTCACGGTGATCACCGGCTACAGCGAGGCCGAAGCTTTGGGCAATATCCCACGCTTTCTGTATGTCGGTCGTCAGGATACTGATTTTTATCAGGCCATTTGGGATTCCATTAACACCCAAGGCCACTGGCAGGGTGAGTTGCTGGATCGCCGCAAAGACGGCAACGTGTATCCAAGGTGGTTTTCCATCAGCCGGGTGCTGGATGTTCAAGGCAATGTGACGAACTATATCGGCATTTTCAGTGACATCAGCCAGCACAAGCAAGACGAGGCGCATATCCAAAGACTGGCGCATTTCGATGCCCTGACCGAATTACCTAACCGGATATTACTTAACGACCGCATCGGCATTGCGCTGAGCAGCGCGCAACGCAATCGCACCTCGTTGGCTGTGCTGTTTGTAGATCTCGATCATTTTAAAAATGTTAACGACACATTGGGCCACCGTATCGGCGACGCATTGCTGATCGAGGTTGCTAAACGTTTGAAATCGGTGGTGCGCGATGAAGATACCGTGTCACGTTTAGGCGGCGATGAGTTCATCTTCGTCTTACCCGGAACCGATGCCGCCGGTGCTGCGCATGTGGCAGAAAAACTGCTCGAGGTAATCCCACAACAATACCAAATCGAACAACATGAACTGGTTATCACGCCCTCGATCGGCATTGCCATTTACCCCAACGATGGTGAGGATTTCGATACGCTGTCTAAGTGCGCTGATGTTGCCATGTACCGCGCCAAGCGCGATGGACGCAATAATTACCGTTTCTTCACAGCGGAAATGCAGGCCAGTTCAGCGCGTTCCTTGCAATTGGAAAATGCCCTGCGCCATGCTCTGGAGCGCAATCAATTGGAGCTGCATTATCAGCCGCAGATATCTCTGTCAGATAATCGCATTATTGGCGCAGAAGCATTGCTGCGCTGGCACCATCCCGAGTTGGGCATCATTTCGCCGAGCGAATTTATCCCGATCGCGGAAAATAGCGGGCAAATTCTGAAAATAGGAGAATGGGTACTGCGCAGCGCAGTGCATCAGTTAAAGGTTTGGATGGATGGTGGCATGGCGCCGATGACCATGGCGGTAAACCTTTCCGTGGTGCAATCCCGCCATCTGAATCTGCCCGCCATGGTCTCGCAAATTCTCGATGAAGCCGGGTTGTCACCGCAGTATCTGGAACTGGAACTCACCGAAGGCGTTGCCATGGAGGATCCGCTGGGCGCGATTGCGATAATGGACAATCTGCACCAACGCGGTATCCGCATGTCCATTGATGATTTCGGCACCGGCTACTCATCGCTGAATTATCTCAAGCGCTTCCAGGTTTACAAACTTAAAATAGACCAATCCTTCGTGCGCGATATTATGGAAGACCCGGAAGACAGAGCCATCGTCGGCGCCATTATCCGCATGGCGAATGCCTTGGGTTTACAAACCATTGCCGAGGGCGTGGAAACCGAAGGACAGCTGGCGTTTTTGCGCGAACAGGGTTGCAGCGAAATGCAGGGGTTTTGCTTTAGCGAGCCACTTCCGGTTGACCAATTCGAGAAATTTGTGCGGGGAAATGCCGGGCTTGATGGCCATTAATCTTGCACTGCCCACTGCGGGTTCCACATCACCTCCCACAGATGCCCATCGGGATCCTGAAGTAGCCCGCGTAACCACCCCTGAAAGTGTCCTGAGCTGGTTTTACGATAACGGCGCCGGCACTTTGCGCCATCACTACATCCACTTCTGCCTTGGACGAAACGTTATGGCCGAGTGTGCATTCAGTGGCACTTGGACTGCCCAGAGGAAAACTGGTAGTGTGTTGCGCACACGTTTTCTAAACGTATTGTATCGGAATCTCCTCGCGCACAGTCTCGCCCGCAATTTTCGGAGCGTACTTGCGCGCCACATAGCCGTCCACAATCAGCTTGAACTCGTTGGCGATATTGTCACCGCGCAACGTGACAACTTTTTCCCCATCCACATACACCGGCGCGGCAGGATTCTCGCCGCTACCGGGCAGGCTGATGCCGATATTGGCCATTTTACTTTCGCCGGGGCCATTGACGATGCAGCCCATCACCGCCACGGTCATTTCCTCTGCGCCGCTGTACTGCTCGCGCCACAGCGGCATCTGTTCGCGCAGGTATGACTGTATGCTTTGCGCCAGCTCCTGAAACACCGTGCTGGTGGTGCGGCCGCAACCGGGGCAGGCAATCACCATAGGCGTGAATGAGCGCAAGCCCATCGTTTGCAGAATCTCCTGCGCCACGATCACTTCCTGGGTGCGGTCGCCGCCCGGTTCAGGGGTCAAAGATATTCGAATCGTGTCGCCGATGCCTTCCTGCAACAGCACTGCCAACGCGGCAGTGGAAGCGACGATGCCCTTGGAGCCCATGCCGGCTTCGGTCAGGCCGAGGTGCAGCGCGTAGTCGCAGCGCGTCGCGAGATTGCGATAGACCGCGATCAGGTCCTGCACGCCGCTGACCTTGCAGGAAATCACGATGTTCGAATGAGGCAGGCCGAGTTCCTCGGCGCGCGCGGCGCTGTCCAGCGCAGAAACCACCAGCGCCTCGCGCACCACGTCGTTGGCGTCGAGCGGCGCCGGTCGCGCGGAATTCTCGTCCATCATCCGCGTCAGCAGGTCCTGGTCGAGGCTGCCCCAGTTGACGCCGATGCGCACCGGCTTCTCGTGCCGGCAGGCGATCTCGATCAT
>VFLG01000074.1 GCA_009885195.1 Gallionellaceae bacterium | reverse complement strand
TGATGATAGTGGCTGGCACGCTATGCAACAAGATGGCGCCGGCGCTGCGCAAGGTGTATGACCAGATGGCGGAGCCGCGTTGGGTGATCTCGATGGGCTCATGCGCCAACGGCGGCGGTTATTATCATTATTCTTATTCGGTGGTGCGCGGTTGCGATCGCATTGTGCCGGTGGACGTGTATGTGCCGGGTTGCCCGCCGACCGCCGAGGCGCTGCTGTACGGCATCATCCAGCTGCAAAACAAAATCAAACGAACTAACACCATTGCGCGATAGGGTAAACCATGGCTGCCGATTTAAACCTGTTGACCGCTAACCTCAACCAGATATTTTCAGACAAAGTAGTCAGCCTGGAAAGCAGGCTGGGCGAGCTAACCCTGGTGATACGCGCCGACGACATGCTGAGTGTGCTGACGCGCCTGCGCGACGATGCGGCTTTAAGTTTTAATCAGATGGTAGATCTGTGCGGTATGGACTACTCTTCCTACGGTAGCGATGTTTCCGAGGGCGGCGCATATTTCAGTTCTGACACGTCTGCATTGGCACAAGCTGGAAAACCCCGGTTTGCTGCGGTGTACCACTTGCTGTCACACACCCATAATATGCGCTTGCGTGTGCGCGTGTTTGCTGAAGATGACGGCCTGCCTATGCTGGATTCCGTAGCCAACATCTGGCCATGTGCCAACTGGTACGAGCGTGAGGCGTTCGATCTGTACGGCATCGTGTTCACCGGCCACCCCGATTTGCGCCGCTTGCTCACTGATTATGGTTTCGTTGGCAATCCTTTCCGTAAAGATTTTCCCTTGTCCGGTCATGTTGAAATGCGCTATGACCCGGAGCAGCAACGCGTTATTTACCAGCCAGTGTCAATAGAGCCGCGCGAAGTGACCCCGCGTATCATTCGCGAAGAACAATATGGCCATAACAAGACTGTTGGATGAAAAACAAACATGGCTGAGATTAAAAATTACACAATGAATTTTGGGCCGCAGCATCCGGCGGCGCACGGCGTGTTGCGCCTGGTGTTGGAGCTGGATGGCGAGGTGATCGAGCGCGCCGACCCGCACATAGGCTTGCTGCATCGCGCCACCGAAAAACTGGCCGAACATAAAACTTACCTGCAGTCCGTGCCCTACATGGATCGCCTCGACTACGTGTCGATGATGTGCAACGAGCATGCCTATGTCATGGCGATCGAGAAGCTGCTCGGTGTGGAAGTGCCGCTGCGCGCCCAGTATATTCGCGTGATGTTCGATGAGATTACCCGCATTCTCAATCACCTGCTGTGGCTGGGGGCGCATGCAATAGACATCGGCGCGATGACGGTATTTTTATATACCTTCCGCGAGCGCGAAGATTTGATGGATGTGTATGAAGCTGTCTCCGGCGCGCGCTTGCATGCCGCCTACTATCGCCCGGGTGGGGTGTATCGGGACCTGCCGGATACCATGCCGCAGTATCAGGCTTCCAAGATACACAATGCGGCAGCGGTCAAAAAGATGAACGAAAATCGGCAAGGTTCTGTGCTCGATTTTCTGGAAGACTTCACCAACCGTTTCCCCAAGTGCGTGGATGAATACGAAACACTGCTGACCGACAATCGAATCTGGAAACAGCGCACCGTCGGCATAGGCGTGGTGACGCCGGAGCGCGCGCTGGCGCTGGGTTTTAGCGGCCCCATGTTGCGCGGCTCGGGAATCGTTTGGGATTTGCGCAAGCAACAACCATACGAAGTGTATGACCGTATGGATTTCGATATTCCCGTCGGTGTTGAGGGCGATTGCTACGACCGTTATCTGGTGCGCGTGGAAGAAATGCGCCAGTCCAACCGTATCGTCAAGCAATGTATAGCCTGGCTGCGCGCCAACCCCGGCCCGGTGATGATAGATAACTTCAAGGTTGCGCCGCCCAGCCGTGAATCTATGAAACAGAATATGGAGGAATTGATCCACCATTTCAAACTGTTTACCGAAGGCATGCATGTTCCGGCCGGCGAAGCTTACGCAGCCGTGGAGCATCCGAAGGGCGAGTTTGGCATTTATCTGGTTTCGGATGGGGCGAACAAGCCGTATCGCTTGAAAATACGCGCCCCCGGCTTTCCCCATCTGGCCGCGCTGGATGAAATGGTGCGTGGCCATATGATCGCCGATGTGGTGGCTATTATTGGCACGCAAGATATCGTATTTGGAGAGATAGACCGCTAATGTTATCCGAACAAATTCAAGCATTAATTAACCGTGAGCTGAAAAAATATCCGGCAGACCAGAGGCAGTCTGCGGTGATGTCGGCCTTGCGTTTCGTGCAAGATGAGAAGGGCTGGATAGCCACCGATGACATGGCGGATATCGCCGCTTATCTTGGCATGCCGCAGATGACGGTATATGAAGTGGCGACCTTCTATCATATGTACAACCTTAAACCGATGGGGCGGCATACCCTCACCGTGTGTACCAATTTATCCTGCCAGTTGGTGGGGGCCAACGAAACCATGAGTTATATCAAGAGTAAGCTTGGCATCGGCGTGGGGGAGGTGACTGCGGACGGTAAATTCGGCCTGCGCGAGGGCGAGTGCCAGAACGTCTGTGATGAGGCGCCGTTACTTATGGTCAATAACAAAAGGTTGTGCGGTCATTTGACCGTTGAAAAAATTGATCAGCTTTTAGCGGAATTGGACAAGTAATGGGCGCCCCTATTCTTCTTAACACCCTGCATTTCGACCAGCCGTGGACGCTGGAAAATTATCTCAAGGTGGGTGGCTATCAGGCGCTGCGTAAAATACTTGCAGAAAAAATGACGCCTGATGCGATTATTGCCGAAGTCAAAGCTTCCGGTTTGCGCGGTCGCGGCGGCGCGGGTTTCCCCACCGGCTTGAAGTGGAGCTTCATGCCGCGCAACTATCAGGGCGATAAGTATCTGGTCTGTAATTCGGATGAAGGCGAGCCCGGCACCTTCAAAGATCGCGATATCCTGCGCTTTAACCCGCACCTGCTGATTGAAGGCATGGCTATTGGTGCCTATGCCATGGGTGTCAAGGTGGGTTACAACTATGTTCATGGTGAAATTTTCGAGTCTTATGAGCGCATGGAAGCTGCGTGCGAGGAAGCGCGCACGGCGGGCTATCTGGGCAACAATATCCTCGGCAGCGACTTCTGTTTCGACTTGCACAACCACCTCGGTTATGGCGCTTACATCTGCGGCGAAGAAACTGCACTGCTCGAATCCCTGGAAGGCAAAAAAGGCCAGCCGCGCTTCAAGCCGCCGTTTCCGGCAAGTTTTGGTTTATATGGCAAGCCGACTACTATTAATAACACCGAGACCTTCGCCAGCATCCCCTACATCATCAACAACGGTGGGCAAAAATTTCTGGAGCTTGGCCGCCCGAATAACGGCGGCATCAAACTGTTTTCCATTTCTGGCCACGTTAACAAACCGGGCAATTTTGAAGTGCCGCTGGGCACGCCCTTCAAAAAACTGCTGGAAATGGCTGGGGGCATGCGTGGCGGGCGCAAACTGAAAGCTTGCATACCCGGTGGATCTTCGATGCCGGTACTGCCCGGCGAGATCATGATGGACCTCGACATGGATTACGATTCCGTGGCCAAGGCCGGCTCCATGCTGGGCACCGGCGCCATCATCATCATGGATGACACCACCTGCATGGTGCGCGCGCTGGAGCGCCTGTCGTATTTTTATTTTGAAGAGTCGTGCGGTCAATGCACGCCGTGCCGCGAAGGTACCGGCTGGCTGTACCGTATCGTGCATCGCATCGAGACCGGCGAGGGCCGTCCGGAAGACCTGGATTTGCTGCTGAGCCTGTGCGAGAACATCGCCGGACGCACCATCTGTGCTTTGGGTGATGCCGCCGCGTGGCCGGTGCAGGGTATGCTCAAGCATTTCCGCAAGGAATTTGAATATCATATCGAACATAAGAAGTGCTTGGTATAGGTGGAGGTGTAATGGAAAAATATGTTTATGCCGATATTTTACTTTCTAACCCGCGTGAACCGGGGCTTGTTCCGCTGCGTGCTCAGGCACTGGTGGATACAGGCAGCAATTTTTTAATACTGCCTGAGCATATCGCAATTCAATTGAAGTTCGAATCCAGCCCGATAGATGCTACTCGTGAAATCACCTTAGCGGATGGATCACATAGAACCGTACCCTATGTCGGGCCGGTGTCGGTTCGTTTTGGTAATCGTATGTGTTTCGTAGGCGCGCTGGTAATGGGCGATGAGCCGTTGCTGGGATTGGTGCCGATGGCAGACATGGACTTGGTGGTGTATGCCGAGGAGCGCCGTCTGGATGTAAATCCCGATAGCCCGAATATTCCTTCTGCCAAGGCAAAATAAGCACGCTGTGAAGAGTTTTTTTGAGGGTATTAAAATTAAATGATCAACCTTGAAATTGATGGCAAGCGCGTTGAGGTAGAAAACGGTCGCACCGTGATCGAAGCCGCACACCAGCTCGGTATTTACATCCCGCATTTTTGCTACCACAAAAAATTGTCGATCGCGGCCAACTGTCGCATGTGTCTGGTGCAAGTCGAAAAAGCACCCAAGCCGCTGCCCGCCTGCGCCACACCGGTGGCCGAAGGTATGAAAGTTTTCACCGCTTCGGAACAGGCAATCAAAGCGCAGAAAGGGGTGATGGAATTTCTGCTGATCAATCACCCGCTGGACTGCCCGATTTGTGATCAGGGTGGTGAATGCGAGTTGCAGGATTTGGCTGTGGGCTATGGCGGCAGCGCCTCGCGCTATCAGGAAGAAAAACGCATCGTGCTGCCCAAGGACATTGGCCCGCTGGTGGCGGCTGAAGAGATGAGCCGTTGTATCAACTGCACCCGCTGCGTGCGTTTCGGCGTTGAAATTGGCGGCATGATGGAACTGGGGCAGGCTTTCCGTGGGGAACATGCAGAAATCATGTCTTTCGTATCCGACACGGTGGATTCCGAGCTGTCCGGCAATATGATAGACCTGTGTCCGGTGGGCGCGCTGACCAGCAAGCCGTTCCGTTATACCGCTCGCACCTGGGAGTTATCGCGCCGCAAATCTATCAGCCCGCATGATAGCCTGGGCTCTAATCTGGTGGTGCAGGTAAAAGATAATCGTGTCATGCGCGTGCTCCCCTTGGAGAACGAAGAAATCAACGAATGCTGGTTGTCCGATAAAGACCGCTTTAGTTACGAAGGCTTGAACTCCAATCAGCGCCTGACCAAGCCGATGATCAAGCAGGGCGGCAAGTGGCAGGAAGTGGAATGGCAAGTTGCGCTGGAGTATGCGGCCAATGGGCTGCGTCAAATTTCCCAAGGCGCTGGCGCGGAGCACATTGGTGCGCTGGCCACGCCGCATTCCACGGTAGAAGAACTCTATCTGTTGCAGAAGCTGGTGCGCGGGCTGGGTAGTTCTAACGTGGATTTCCGCCTGCGTCAGTCTGATTTCAGTGCTGATGGCAAGCAGACCGGCGCACCTTGGCTGGGGATGCCGGTTGCCGAAATCAATACATGCGACCGCTTTCTGATTGTCGGCAGCTTCCTGCGCAAGGACCATCCGCTGCTGGCATCGCGCGTGCGTCAGGCCGTTAAGAAAGGGGCGCAAGCCAATGTGCTGCATGCCGCCGATGACGATTTACTGATGCCGGTCGCCAACAAGATGATCGTTTCACCCGCCGAGATGACCGCGCAATTGGCGCAAGTGCTGAAGGCGTTGGCCACAATCAAGCAGGCGACACTGGATGCCAGCGTGCAGCAGGTCGTGCAGTCCGTGACGCCTTCTGCCGCAGCGCAGGCCATGGCCAACAGCCTGGCCAGTGGCGAACGGGTGGCGATATTGCTGGGGAACTTTGCGCAACAGCATCCGCAAGCGGCGCAGTTACACCTTCTGGCGCAACATATCGCCGCGCTGTGTGGCGGCAAGTTCGGCTTTTTGGGCGAAGCAGCCAACAGCGTTGGCGGATATTTGGCGCAAGCCGTTCCCGGCGCGCAAGGCTTGAATGCCGCCGCCATGCTGGCCGCGCCGCGCAAGGCTTATCTGCTGCTCAACGTCGAAGCTGAACTGGATACCGCCGATGCGCTTCAAGCTATGAACGCGATGCGCAAAGCCGACATGGTGGTGGTGTTGAGTGCCTACAAACACCATGCTGCCGAATATGCCGACGTGCTGTTGCCCATTACGCCATTCACCGAAACCTCCGGCACCTTCATCAACACCGAAGGGCGCGTGCAAAGTTTCAAGGGCGTAGTTAAACCTTTGGGCGAAGCGCGCCCGGCATGGAAGGTGCTGCGCGTGCTGGGCAATCTGTTGAACGTCGCCGGTTTCGAACACGACAGCAGCGAGGCGGTGCGTGGCGAGGCGTTGCAAGGCGTCGATGTGGCAGGCAAGTTGAATAACGCCTTACGCGGGTTGAATGCTCAGGCTGCAGCTTCTACACCCGCTGGTTTGCAGCGCGTGGCCGATGTGCCCATATATTTCAGCGATGCCATTGTGCGCCGCTCGGCGCCGCTGCAAGCGACACGGGATGCAGTGCAGCCGTCTGCCTACATGCATAGTACGGCACTGGGCAAGCTCGGCATGAAGTCTGGAGAAATCATCATGGTCGGCCAGGGGCAGGGCAGTGCGCGGCTGAAAATTGTTGCAGATGATACCTTGCCGCAAGGGGTTGTTCGTGTGGCTGCGGGTCATGCTGCCACGGCAGCACTGGGTGCGATGTTCGGAATAGTCACGGTGGAGCGCGCATGATGGAGTTGCTGCAAACGCTGGAACTGGCCGGGCAAAATCTGCTCGGCGCGGCTTGGTTGCCGCTGTGGACGCTTGTCAAAATCGTCGCCATCGTTGCGCCGCTGATGATAGGCGTGGCCTACCTGACCTTGGCGGAACGCAAGGTCATCGGCTACATGCAGGTACGCATCGGGCCGAATCGTGTCGGTTATTTTGGCCTGCTGCAACCGATTGCCGATGGTTTGAAATTGATGTTCAAGGAAATCATCATCCCCACCGGGTCCAACCATTTTCTGTTCGTGGTTGCGCCTGTCCTTGCGCTGATGCCCGCGCTGGCGGCGTGGGCGGTGGTGCCGTTTGCCGATGGCATGGTGCTGGCAGATGTGAATGCCGGCCTACTCTACATTCTGGCCATGACTTCGCTCGGCGTGTACGGTGTCATCATTGCCGGTTGGGCCTCCAACTCAAAATACGCATTCATCGGTTCGCTGCGTTCGGCGGCGCAGATCGTGTCTTATGAAATCGCCATGGGTTTCGCCCTGGTGTGCGTGTTGATGGCGGCACAGAGTTTGAATTTGAGCGATATCGTGCGCGGCCAGCAAAGTGATACGGGATTGTTCGGTTGGTATTTCATTCCGCTGTTCCCGATGTTTGTTGTGTACCTGATCGCCGGCGTGGCCGAAACCAACCGCGCGCCATTCGATATGGCCGAAGGCGAGTCGGAAATCGTTGCCGGTTTCCACGTCGAATATTCCGGCATGGCTTTCGCCCTGTTCTTCCTGGCCGAATATGCCAACATGATTTTGATCGCTGTGCTGACTGCGATCATGTTCCTGGGCGGTTGGTTGCCACCCTTTAATGTCGCACCGTTCACTTTGTTGCCCGGCATTTTCTGGCTGCTGGCCAAGATGTCTTTTGTGCTGTTCCTGTTCTTGTGGTTCCGCGCCACGTTCCCGCGTTACCGCTACGACCAGTTGATGCGCCTGGGCTGGAAAGTGTTCATTCCACTGACGCTGGTCTGGGTCGTGGTGGTGGGGGCGTGGATGCAAACCCCATACTGGCTGTGGTGACCGAATAATGGAAAAGATCACGAATTTCTTCAAGTCATTCCTGCTGCTTGAGCTGCTCAAGGGCATGGCGCTGACTGGCCGACATTTTTTTGCACGCAAAATCACAGTGCAGTTCCCCGAGGAAAAAACACCGCAGGGCTTCCGCTTTCGCGGATTGCACGCGTTGCGCCGCTACGAAAATGGCCAGGAGCGCTGCATAGGCTGCAAGCTGTGCGAAGCGGTGTGTCCAGCGCTGGCCATTCATATCGAGACCGAAGAGCGTGACGACGGTACGCGCCGCACCACGCGCTATGACATAGACCTGGTGAAGTGCATTTTCTGCGGCCTGTGCGAAGAATCCTGTCCGGTAGATGCGATTGTTGAAACCCGGGTATTCGAATACCACGGCGAGAAACGTGGCGACCTGTACTACACTAAACCGATGTTGCTGGCGATGGGCGACAAGCACGAGGAGCAGATTGCCAAGGATAGGGCAGCAGATGCCAAATACAGATGACCGGGTAGGGTGGGCACGTTGTTTGTGTCCACGCGTATGGTTCGGCGTGGGCACGATGAAGCCGTGCCCACCCTACGCCTTTGAGAGGACAAGTTAATGAATTTTGAAACTATCGTGTTTTATCTGTTTGCCGCAATGGCCGTGTTCGCCGCATTGCGCGTGATTACCGCGCGCAATCCCGTGCATGCAGCGCTATTTCTGGTGCTGGCTTTTTGCAGCATGTCCGGCATCTGGATGTTGCTGGAAGCGGAGTTTTTGTCCATCGTACTGGTGCTGGTATATGTCGGCGCGGTGATGGTGCTGTTCCTGTTTGTGGTGATGATGCTGGACGTTGATCTGGTGCAGTTGCGCGAGGGTTTCTGGCGTTGGTTTCCGTTTGGCGTGGTGCTGGCCGCCATCATGGTGTTCCAGATGTTCATGGTGCTGGGCACGCGGCAGACCGCAGAAACCGGCACCACGCTGGCCAGGCACGCGGCCGACTACAGCAACACCAAGGAAATAGGCCGCCTGTTATATACCGACTATGTCTATCCGTTTGAACTGGCTGCCGTGATATTGCTGGTGGCGATCGTGGCCGCGATTGCGCTCACGCTGCGCCGCCGCAAGGGCGTTAAATCACAGGACGTGGCCAAGCAGGTGAACGTCAGGCGCGAAGATCGTATTCGTATTGTGTCGGTGCCGTCAGAGGGTAGCGGACAGAAGTTAGAAGACAGGGGGCAGTGAGCATGTTGAGTTTAAGTTTGTCGCATTACCTGGTGCTGGGCGCGGTGCTGTTCGCCATCAGCATTGTGGGCATATTCTTGAACCGTAAGAACGTCATTGTGCTGCTGATGGCAATCGAGCTGATGCTGCTTGCGGTCAATACCAATTTCATCGCCTTCTCGCATTATATGGACGACATATCCGGGCAGATATTTGTGTTCTTCATTCTCACCGTAGCCGCCGCCGAGGCGGCCATCGGCTTGGCGATTCTTATCGTGTTGTTCCGCAATCTGCGCACTATCAACGTGGATGATCTCGGTAGCCTGAAAGGTTAAGCATGAGCAACATGCAAAATTTATATTTACTGGTTCCCCTAGCGCCTTTGGTTGGCGCAATCGCTGCCGGGCTGTTCGGCAAGGTACTGGGTCGCAACTGGTCGCACCGCATCACTATCCTGTTGGTGGCGGTGTCTTTCGTTGCTTCGCTGATGATCTTCCGCGATGTGATGGCCGGGAATATATTCAACGGCACCGTGTATCAATGGCTGACTTCGGGCGGCACCAGCTTCGAGGTGGGATTCCTGATTGATCGCCTGACCGTGGTCATGATGCTGGTGGTCACCTTTGTGTCGCTGATGGTGCACATCTACACCATAGGCTATATGTCCGAGGACGCAGGCTATCAGCGCTTTTTCTGCTATATCTCGCTGTTTACTTTCTCCATGCTGATGCTGGTGATGGCTAACAACTTCGTGCAGTTGTTCTTTGGCTGGGAAGCGGTGGGTCTGGTTTCGTATTTGCTGATCGGTTTCTGGTACGACCGGCCGACCGCGATTTACGCCAACCTCAAGGCTTTCCTGGTCAATCGCGTCGGCGATTTTGGCTTTCTGCTGGGCATCGGCCTGGTGCTGATGGTGTTTGGTACGCTGCAATACGATGTGGTGTTCGCCAATGCCGCCAGCCACGCCAACGACATTGCGCCGATTCCCGGCGTGTCGTGGAACCTGATGACCGCGATTTGCATCCTGCTGTTCATCGGCGCGATGGGCAAGTCGGCGCAGTTCCCGCTGCACGTGTGGCTGCCCGATTCGATGGAAGGCCCGACCCCGATTTCCGCGCTGATCCATGCGGCAACTATGGTGACCGCCGGTATTTTCATGGTGGCGCGCATGTCGCCGCTGTTTGAATTGTCTGATACGGCATTGTCGTTTGTGATGATTATCGGTGCCATTACCGCGCTGTTTATGGGTTTTCTCGGCATCATTCAGAACGACATCAAGCGTGTGGTGGCGTATTCCACGCTGTCGCAACTTGGCTATATGACCGTGGCGCTGGGTGCCTCGGCTTATTCGGTGGCGATATTCCATTTGATGACCCACGCTTTCTTTAAGGCGCTGCTGTTCCTCGCGGCGGGTTCGGTCATTATGGCTATGCACCATGATCAGGACATCCGCAACATGGGCGGCTTGCGCAAGTACATGCCGATCACCTGGATCACCGCGCTGATCGGATCGCTGGCGTTGATAGGCACACCTTTTTTGTCCGGGTTTTATTCCAAGGAAAGCATCATCGAAGCGGTTAAACTGTCGCAGCTTCCTGGCGCAGGCTTCGCCTATTTCGCCGTGGTGGCCGGCGTGTTTGTCACGGCGTTTTATTCTTTCCGCATGTATTTCCTGGTGTTCCACGGTAAGGAGCGCTTTGGCTTGCCAGAGGACAGAGGACAGAAGACAGAGGACAGAAAAGTCATCAGTCCTGTGGCTGCTCACTCTGCACCCCATGATGCCCACGATGACGCACATGCGCATCCGTCTGTCCTGAGCCTGTCGAAGGACGAACATCATCATGGCTTGGCACCCGGGCAAAAGCCGCATGAGACACCGTGGGTGATCTGGTTGCCGCTGGTACTGCTGGCAATTCCATCGCTGGTTATAGGTTATTTCACCATTCAACCGATGTTGTTCGGGGATTATTTCCGTGAGGCAATTTTTGTAGGCCATGGCCACCAAGCCATGGCCGAGATGAAGGAAGGATTTCACGGCGCATTTGCGATGGCAATACATGGCTTAACCATATTGCCGTTCTGGCTGGCGCTGGGCGGGGTAGCAACGGCGTGGTTCTTCTACCTGAAACGACCGGATATTCCGGCAGCGATTAAACGCAGGTTCAACGGCATCTACACTTTGCTGGACAACAAATATTATTTCGACCGTTTCAATGATTGGTTCTTTGCTGGTGGGGCGCGCGGAGCGAGCGGTTTTCTGTGGAAGTTTGGTGACGTTAAGTTGATTGATGGCCTGATGGTCAACGGCACGGCGCGGCTGGTTGGCATGCTCTCCGGCGTGGTGCGCCGTTTCCAGACTGGTTACATCTATCACTATGCGTTTTCGATGATTATTGGCGTGTTTGTATTGCTGACGGTGCGCGATTGGTTTTGATAGTAGGTCGGGCTTTAGCCCGACATGAAGGTGCAGCGTCGGGCTGAAGCCCGACCTACGAGATGAGGAATAAAGCATGATTTTTGGATTTCATTTGTTAAGCGTCGCCATCTGGCTGCCGATTATTTTCGGCGTTCTGGTGCTGGCCACCGGCGACGATAAGAATGCGCCGCTGGCACGCATTATTGCCATGGTCGGCGCAGTGCTCGGCTTTTTGGTGACGATCCCGCTGTACACCGGCTTTGTGCGCGACACCTCGGATATGCAATTTGTCGAGATACATGACTGGATTACGCGCTTCAACATCCACTACCACCTTGGCGTGGACGGCATCTCGGTGCTGTTCATTCTGCTCACCGCTTTTTTTACACCCATCGTGGTGCTGGCCGGATGGAAGGTGATCGAGAAGCGCGTGGCGCAATACATGGCGGCGTTCCTGATTATGTCGGGCGTCATGATCGGCGTATTTGCCGCGCTGGATGCGGTGCTGTTTTACGTGTTCTGGGAAGCCATGCTGATCCCGATGTTCCTTATCATTGGCGTGTGGGGCGGCGCCAACCGCGTGTATGCGGCGGTCAAGTTCTTCCTTTACACCTTGTTTGGCTCGCTGTTGATGCTGGTGGCGCTGATCTATCTCTACAACCAATCCGGCGGCAGCTTCGCGATACTCGATTTCCATCATGTTGCGATTCCGATGACCGCGCAGATTTTTATTTTCATCGCCTTCTTCTTCGCGTTCGCGGTCAAGGTGCCGATGTTCCCGGTGCACACCTGGTTGCCGGATGCGCACGTCGAAGCGCCCACCGGCGGCTCGGTGGTGTTGGCCGCGATCATGCTCAAGGTGGGCGCATATGGTTTTATCCGCTTCTCCCTGCCGATCGCGCCCGATGCCAGCCATTACCTTTCCGGGGTGATGATTGCGCTGTCGTTGATCGCGGTGGTGTATATCGGGCTGGTGGCGCTGGCGCAGACCGACATGAAAAAGCTGGTGGCGTATTCTTCGATTTCGCACATGGGATTTGTCACCTTGGGTATTTTTATTTTCAACGCCTACGGCATGGAAGGCGCGCTGTTGCAGATGATCTCGCACGGTTTTGTGTCCGGCGCGTTGTTCCTGTGCATAGGCGTTTTATATGACCGCATGCATACACGCAACATCGCCGATTACGGCGGCGTGGCCAAAACTATGCCGGTGTTCGCCGCTTTCTTCATGCTGTTTGCCATGGCCAACAGCGGCTTGCCCGGCACCAGCGGTTTTGTCGGCGAGTTCATGGTGATCATGGGCGCGGTCAAGGTGAATTTCTGGTACGCCTTCCTCGCCGCTTCCACGCTGATCTTCGGCGCGGCTTACACGCTGTGGATGGTCAAGCGGGTTATTTTCGGCGCGGTGGCCAATCACCATGTGGCCGAACTGACCGACATCACGCTGCGTGAAAAAGTAATATTTGCGGTGCTGGCGCTGGCTGTGCTCGGCATGGGGCTGTATCCGCTGCCGTTCAGCGAAATCATGCACGCGTCGGTGAATGACTTACTGGTGCATGTCGCACGCTCTAAATTATAAGCAGCTTGTAGCCGGTAGCTTGGAGCCTGTAGCAAAACTGGTTGGCTACCCGCTACCAGCTACAGGCTACCCACTTTAAAACCGTCGTCAATTGAGGAAAATATGAGTTACTTGTCCACCCTGTACCCCGCCTACGCAGAAATATTTCTGCTGGTGATGGTGTGCGTCATTTTGATTGTGGATTTGTTCCTGACCAATCCGGCCAAGACGCTGACCTATATGCTGGTGCAACTGACCCTGCTCGGCTGCGCGCTGATTACCGTATTGACCCATCAACCCGGAGTTGTTCACCTGTTCAACAATATGTTCGTGGACGATCTGATGTCGGATGTGCTCAAGCTGCTGAGCTATCTGACCGTGTCCATGGTGCTGGTGTATTCGCGCCATTATCTGATCGTGCGCGGTTTGTTTACCGGCGAATTCATGGTGCTGACACTGTTCGCGCTGCTCGGCATGATGGTGATGATTTCCGCCAGCCACTTCCTCACCCTGTATATGGGACTGGAACTGCTGTCGCTCAGCCTGTATGCGATGGTGGCGCTGCAACGCGATTCCGCCGTCTCCACCGAAGCCGCGATGAAATATTTTATCCTCGGCGCGCTGGCTTCCGGCCTGCTGCTGTATGGCATGTCGATGCTGTATGGCGCGACCGGTACGCTGGAAGTGGCGGCGGTGTCCGATGCCATTCAACACGGTGTGCAGAATAAGGCGCTGCTGACATTTGGCCTGGTGTTCATCGTGTCCGGTCTGGCATTCAAACTCGGCGTCGTGCCGTTCCACATGTGGGTGCCCGACGTGTACCACGGCGCGCCTACCGCTGTGACCATGCTGATAGGCACTGCGCCGAAGCTGGCTGCTTTCGCCTTTGTCATGCGCATTCTGGTGGAAGGCTTGCAGCCGCTTATGACGCACTGGTCCGGCATGCTGGTGATACTCGCCGTGCTGTCGATGGCGGTCGGTAACATCAGCGCAATCGCGCAGACCAACTTGAAGCGCATGCTGGCTTATTCGACGATTGCTCACATGGGATTCCTGCTGCTGGGCGTGTTGAGTGGCGGCATCGATGGTTATGGCTCGGCCATGTTCTATGCGGTGACCTATGTGCTGATGAGTCTGGGGGCGTTCGGCATGATTATGCTGCTGTCGCGCGCAGGCTTTGAGGCCGACACGCTCGACGACTTCAAGGGGCTCAACCAGCGCAGCCCATGGCTGGCCTTCATGATGTTGCTGCTGATGTTCTCTATGGCCGGGGTGCCGCCGACGGTGGGCTTCTATGCTAAGTTCTCGGTGTTGCAGGCGGTAATCGGCGCCGGCCATATACCGCTTGCCATCATCGCAGTGCTGTTTTCGTTTATAGGCGCGTTCTATTACCTGCGCATCGTCAAGCTGATGTATTTCGATGCCCCGGAAAGTCACGTCCCTATTTCTATGCAGCCGGATAGTGGCCTGCTGATTTCCATCAACGGGTTGGCGGTGTTGGCCTTGGGCATCATGCCTGGGGCATTGATGTCGGTTTGCGCGGTGGCGGTGCAGCAGTCGTTGTTGTTGCAATAAGAGAGCCTCTGAAAATTATGCACATTCCCTCCCGCTTCGGCGGGAGGGTTGTTTTGTGGGGATAACAATGGACTTGAAGGAAACCTGCCTGAATTCAGAGGTGGTATATGCAGGCAGTTTTATCAGTGTACGCAAGGATAGTGCGCGTATGCCAGATGGCAGCATTAGTACCCGCGAATACATCACCCACCCCGGTGCGGTCGCCATCCTTGCGCTGCTGGACAATGGTAATCTGGTGATGGAGCGCCAATTCCGCTATGCGCCTCGACAGGAATTCATTGAGATTCCGGCGGGCAAGATAGATCACGGTGAGGATATACTGACTACCGCACAACGCGAACTTTTGGAAGAAACTGGATACGTCGCCCACGAGTGGACGCATCTGACCACTGCTTGGCCGTGCATCGGTTTTGCTGACGAACGCATGGAATATTTTCTGGCGCGCGGCCTGACCCATCAGGGCAGCAAGCTCGATGAAGGTGAATTTCTGGAAGTGTTTGAACTGTCCCTGACTGAAGCGCTGGAGTGGATACGGCAGGGGAAAATTTCTGATAGCAAAACGATAGTGGGTTTATTCTGGCTGGAAAAAACGCTTAACGGTTGGGCGGATTGAATGTGCCAGGACAAGTGTAAGAATTGTAGGTCGGGTTTCAACCCGACATGTCGGGCTAAAGCCCGACCTACGCTTAATAGACAATCCGGAATTAAATTAATTGGGGGGAATAAGGAATGGAAAATCTGAAAACCGGTAGCGACGCGCTGTTCATCCTGCTCGGCGCCATCATGGTGCTGGCAATGCATTCCGGCTTTGCCTTTCTCGAACTGGGAACAGTGCGCAAGAAAAACCAGGTGAACGCGCTGGTGAAAATCCTCACCGACTTCGCTGTCTCCACGCTGGCCTATTTTTTCATAGGCTACAGTATCGCCTATGGCGTCAATTTTTTCACCGGTGCCGAGCAACTGGCGCAAAAAAATGGCTATGACCTGGTGAAATTTTTCTTCCTGCTGACCTTCGCCGCAGCCATACCCGCCATCGTTTCCGGCGGCGTGGCAGAACGCGCCAAATTCAACCCCATGCTGCTCGCCGCTTTCGTTCTGGTCGGTTTCATTTACCCGTTCTTCGAAGGCATAGCCTGGAATGGACGCTACGGGGTACAGGAATGGCTGACCACATCCTTCGGCGCACCATTCCACGATTTCGCAGGATCTGTGGTGGTGCATGCAGTGGGTGGCTGGATAGCGCTTGCAGCAGTATTGATCCTCGGTGCGCGGCGCGGGCGCTATAACAAGGAAGGACGCCTCTCGGCGCATCCACCGTCTAGCATTCCTTTTCTGGCACTGGGCGCGTGGATACTCACCGTGGGCTGGTTCGGCTTCAACGTTATGTCAGCCCAGGAAATCGGCAAGATCAGCGGCCTGGTTGCAGTGAACTCGCTGATGGCGATGGTGGGTGGCACGCTGGCCGCACTGTGGGTTGGTAAAAACGACCCCGGCTTTGTCCATAACGGCCCGCTGGCCGGCTTGGTAGCAGTGTGTGCCGGCTCCGATTTGATGCATCCGCTGGGCGCATTGCTCACTGGCGGCATCGCGGGCGGCCTGTTTGTGTGGATGTTCACCCTGACGCAAAACCGCTGGAAAATAGACGACGTGCTTGGCGTTTGGCCGCTGCATGGACTGTGCGGCGCATGGGGCGGCATAGCGGCGGGTATATTCGGGTTGCAGGCTCTGGGCGGTCTGGGCGGGGTCAGCTTCATGTCCCAACTAACCGGCACCCTGCTCGGCATCGCGATTGCATTTGGCGGCGGCTATATCGTGTATGCGGTAATCAAAAAAGCGGTGGGCATACGCCTCGATGCGGAACAAGAATTAAACGGCGCCGACTTGAGCATCCACAAGATCAGCGCGACACCGGAGCGGGAATCGGGGTGGTAGGCTTGATAGCGGGGAATAAAGGGCACCTCTAAAAATTAAATTTTTAGTTGCGGCATAACCTGAAGGTTAGCCTACACAGCAACTTTGTTGTGTCGCCATACTGCGTTGCCCACAAAAAATTACTCCTTACATATAAAGCATATGCCGCGCCGCAATTTTTTGCTTGCGCTTTGTCTGGCTTATAACCAGCCACTTGGCTGCCGTCTTTTGGTAGCCTAGTGGAATGGCTAGTAGTTTCATCAGAAACTTGAAGTTTTAGAGGCGCCCTTAAGAAGTCCGGTTCGCGCCAAAGTCCATTGCGCCAATAGGCGCCCGGATCGTTCGTCGGGGTTGAAGTGTTTGCTTTAAGCGGATGACAAGCATAGAATTATTTATGATAATGAACTCATCCGCATCCGCCACCTCTTCCACGGCTTCCGCTTCCCGTATCGGGGATGTCTGGGGCGGGCTTGCCGCCATGCTGGTTGCACTGCCCTCGGCGGTTGCCTTCGGTCTTATTATTTATTCCGTGCTCGGCCCAGAATATGTTGCGCAAGGAGCGATCGCCGGTATCATCGGCACCATAGTCATCGGGATTATTGCCCCGCTCTTCGGTGGCACCCCACGTTTGATCTCCGCTCCCTGCGCCCCTGCAGCCGCAGTACTGGCGGCACTGGTAGCAGAATTGCTGTCACGGGGCATCGCGTCCGACAAAGCTGTGGTGCTGCTGATACTGGTCGCCCTGCTCTCCGCCAGCCTGCAATTTGTTTTCGGTATCATTCGCGGCGGACGTCTCATCAAATACATTCCCTACCCGGTGGTTGCAGGCTATTTAAGCGGCGTCGGTGTATTGATTTTTTTAAGTCAGGTACCCAAACTTTTCGGGATTACCGGGGGAACGGGTGGTGGAACGGGTAGCGCCAGTCTTTTCACAGACCTCACCACGACCGCGCTATGGCAAATCCCCAGCCTGACGGTAGGCATCATCACCATGATCGTGATGGTGTTGGCGCCGAGGATAACGCGCGGCATACCGGCGCCAATTCTGGCGCTGGCAGGCGGTCTGCTGGCGTATTTTGGATTGGGCATGTTGCTCTATCCTGAGCTGCTTACGCTCACCGATAATCGGCTGGTGATTGGACAAATTGACGGTTCCGGCTTCAGTTTGACCGGCATCACTGATCGCTGGAGCGGCCTGGCGAATCTCACTGTCGCTGATGTTCACCTCATTTTGATTCCAGCCATAACACTGGCGGTGCTGCTCTCCATCGACACGCTCAAAACCTGCGTGATCGTGGATGCCCTGACCAGAAGCCGGCACAACTCGAATAAAGAATTGATCGGCCAGAGTTTTGGCAACCTCGCTTCGGCAGTGGCAGGCGGGATGCCCGGCGCAGGAACGATGGGCGCAACCCTGATCAATATCAACAGTGGCGGCAAGACCCGTCTCTCCGGCATCCTTGAAGGCGTGTTCGCGCTGATCGCTTTTCTGCTGCTTGGCAGCTTCATTGCCTGGGTGCCTATTGCGGCGCTGGCGGGCATTCTGATCGTGGTGGCGTATCGCATGGTCGACCCCAATATCCTGTACCTGATCAAACAAAAATCCACGGTGTTCGATTTTGTTGTGGTTGCCGCTGTCATTGTCACGGCGGTGGCCTACAACCTGATCGCGGCGTCAGGTGTCGGGCTGGGGCTGGCGATTCTGCTGTTCCTGCGCGAGCAGATACGCGGCTCGGTGGTGCGCCGCAAAACCTACGGCAATCAAACCTTTTCCAAAAAACGGCGCTTGCCGGAGGAAGTCGCCGTGCTCGAACAAAAAGGCGATCAAACAGTAGTCTGCGAACTGCAGGGCAGCCTTTTCTTCGGCACCACTGACCAGCTTTTCACCGAACTGGAAACCGACCTTAAAACCAAAAAATATCTCATTCTCGACATGCGCCGGGTGCAGTCGGTGGATTTTACCGCCACCCATTTGCTCGACCAGATCGGGGCGCGGCTGGTCGATCACGACGGTACGCTTATTTTCAGCCACCTCCCGCCCAACCTGCCGACCGGGCAGGATTTACAAAGCTATTTCGATCAAGTTGGACTGGTCAAGCCGACCCGCAATGTCAGAATTTTCAACGAACTCGATGACGCGCTGGAATGGACGGAAGAGCGGATACTCGAACAAGCGGGACTATTACAAACCGGCACGCCGACGCCGCTCGAACTCGGCGAAATCAATCTGCTCAAAGGATTTGACGCGGAAACACTGCAAGCCCTCGCCTCCTGCGCGGAACAACATTCCTATCAGACCGGACAACTTATATTCAAGCGCGGCGATGTCGGCGATGAAATGTTTTTAATCCGGCGCGGCACCGTGCGCATCGTATTGCCCCTGGCAGGTGCCCGCGAATACCATCTGGTCACCTTCGGCAGGGGCGATTTCTTTGGCGACATGGCCTTCATCGACAACGCCACACGTTCGGCCAACGCCGTGGCTAGCGTGTCCACCGATCTTTACGTCATCTCGCGCGCCAAATTCGATACCATCGCCAAGGCCTATCCGCAGATGGACAAAAAAGTTTTCTTTCGCCTGGCGCGTGCACTGGCGATCCGCTTGCGTCAGACTGATGCTGCGTTGCATGCGCTGGAAGAATCCTGATTTAGAAATGAAATAAAACGATTGCTGTCTCGGCAAGGAATAAAATGCAGTTTCGCGCTATCATGCGACATCATATTTTTTGTCAGCAATAGTGACCACAATTTTCACCTGGCGCACTCCCGATCATAAACCGTGCAAAACCAACCTATCCTCGCCGCTCTTGATCTGGGGTCTAACAGCTTCCGCCTGCAAATCGCTCGTGTAGAAAATGATCAGCTTTACATGCTGGACGGCCTGCGCGAGCCGGTGCGTCTGGCCGCCGGATTAGGCGAGGACAGATGCCTCGATCAGGCGGCACAACAGCGCGCATTGGCTTGCTTGCAGCGCTTTGGCGAACGTCTGCGCGGCTTGCCGCAAGAAGCGGTGCGCGCCGTGGGAACGAACTCTTTGCGTGTGGCCAAAAACGCGCCAGAATTTTTACAAAACGCCGAAACAGCTTTAGGTTTTCCGATAGATGTCATTGCCGGGCGCGAAGAAGCGCGGCTCATTTATCTGGGCGTCGCGCATGGCTTGCCGCAATCGGACGCCAACCGGCTGGTGATGGACATTGGTGGAGGTTCCACCGAATTTATTGTTGGCAATGGTCTGAACCCGCTCAAGCTGGAGAGCCTGTACATGGGCTGCGTCAGCTACAGCCTGCGCTATTTTCCCAAAGGAAAAATCGGCAAATCCAATCTCAAACAAGCCGAGCTGGCCGCCCGCATCGAATTGCAAACCATCGCTACCGAATTTTCCAGCGCGCACTGGAGCAGCTCGCTCGGCTCATCCGGCACGGTCAAGGCGGTCGCTGAAATTCTGGAATGGAACGGGTTCAGCCGGAGCGGGATCACCCTGGATGCGTTGGAGCGGTTGCGCGCGCATCTGCTCAAGGCGGGTGATGTGCACAAGCTCGATTTGCAAGGGCTGCGGGCGGATCGCCTGCCCGTATTGCCCGGCGGCTTTGCCATCATGTATGCGGCGTTTTGCGAGCTGGGTATCGAGCAGATGCAACCGGCCTTGGGGGCATTGCGCGAAGGCGTTCTGTACGATTTGCTGGGGCGTTTTCATCATCGCGACATGCGCGATGTGACGGTCGCGCAATTCATGCGCCGCTACCATGTTGATGTGCGCCAGGCCGAACGGGTGGGGGAGCTTGCCGAAAAACTCGCCCAACAATTTCTGGCGGAACAAGCCGGCCCGGAAATTTTGCACGCCCTCACGCACGCCGCGCACCTGCACGAAATCGGCATCAGCGTGGCACATAATGGCTACCACAAACACACCTCTTACATTCTGGCCAATGCCGACATGCCGGGCTTCACGAAAAAAGAACAAGGCCGCCTCAGCCTGCTCACCTTGGCGCATCGCGGCCAACTTGAAAAAATGCGCGGCCTGTTAAATACACCTGAACTTCTCGCCCAAGTGATGGCACTGCGTTTTGCGGTGTTGATTTATCGCAATCGCAAAGACATCGATCCTCCAGCAATGCGCGGGCAAATCAGCGGCAGCAAATTTCACCTTACCCTGCCCGCTGGCTGGCTGGCGCAAAATCCGCTCGCCGACACCGCCCTGCAAGAAGAAGTGCGGCAATGGAAAACTTTAGGCGTGAACATGCAAATTCTAGTGAGCGACCATCAAAAAAGGGCTTCTCGTGAGCAAAAAATTTAGTGCGCAGCATTTCATCAATCGCGAATTGGGGCAGTTGGAATTTAATCGGCGCGTGCTGGCGCAGGCCGAAGATGCCCGTATTCCGCTGTTGGAGCGGCTCAAATATCTGTGCATCGTCAGTAATAATCTGGATGAGTTCTTTGAAATCCGCGTGGCCAGCCTGAAAGAGCAAATCAATCTCGCCGGTGTGCCGCTTGGCCCAGACGGCATGGATGCGCCACTCACCCTCAAGCGGGTTCGCGAACAAGCCCATCAACTAATCGCGCACCAGTACGATATTCTCAACACCGCCATCTTGCCCGCACTGGATGTACAAGGCATCCGCTTTCTGCGCCGCACCCGATGGAACGATGCCCAACGGGCGTGGGTACGCGAGTTTTTCTTCAATGAAGTAATGCCCGTGCTTACCCCGATCGGGCTGGATCCTTCGCACCCTTTTCCGCGTGTGCTCAACAAAAGCTTGAACTTCGCGGTAGAGCTGCAAGGCAAAGATGCGTTCGGACGAAACTCCGCTAAAGCCATCGTTCAAGCCCCCCGCGTGCTGCCGCGCACCATTCCGCTGCCGCCGGAAATTAGTGGTTGCGAGCATGGTTTCGTGTTCCTCTCTTCGATTTTGCACGCTCACGTCGGCGAATTATTCTCCGGCATGACCGTGCTGAGTTGCCACCAGTTCCGCGTGACGCGCAACAGCAATTTATTCGTGGATGACGAGGAAGTAAAAAATCTGCGCACCAGCTTGCAGGGCGAGTTGCCGCATCGTCATTTTGGTGATGCCGTGCGTCTGGAAATAACCGACAACTGCTCGCCGCAAGTGGCCGATTATCTGTTGCAACAATTTGAATTGGGCGTCGAAGATTTATACCGCGTAGATGGTCCGGTAAATCTGGTACGGCTGATGGATATTCCCGATCAGGTGGCACGCGATGACCTCAAGTTCGCGCCATACTCGGCAGGCATAACCACCACCTTGCAGAAAAAGGGCGCGGACATGTTCAAGCTTCTGCGCAAAGGCGACGTGTTGCTGCATCACCCTTTTCAATCATTTCAACCCGTGATTAGTTTCATCCAGCAAGCCGCCTCCGACCCGCAAGTGGTGGCGATCAAGCAAACGGTGTATCGCACCGGCGTGGATTCCGCCTTGATGGAAGCCTTGATTGCCGCCGTTCAAGGTGGCAAAGAAGTGACCGTGGTAGTGGAGCTGATGGCGCGTTTCGACGAAGAAGCCAACATTAACTGGGCAAGCAAATTGGAAGAGGTCGGGGCGCATGTGGTGTATGGCGTGGTCGGTCACAAAACCCACGCCAAAATGATCATGGTGGTACGGCGCGAAGACGGCAAGCTGCGCCGCTACGCGCATCTCGGCACCGGCAACTACCATCCGCGCACGGCACGGCTTTATACCGACTTTGGTCTATTCACCTGCCAGCCAGAGATATGCGCCGATGTGAACGAAGTGTTCGGCCAACTTACCAGCTTGGGTAAAGCGGGTACGCTACGGCATTTATGGCAATCACCGTTCTCGCTGCACAGCCAGATTTTGCGCGCCATCCACAATGAAACCAAACTCGCTCAGGCCGGTAAAAAAGCACACATCATCGCCAAAATGAACGCGCTGTTAGAGCCCGCCATCATCGCTGCGCTGTACGAAGCGTCGCG
Source organism: Gallionellaceae bacterium (assembly GCA_009885195.1). Taxonomy (GTDB): domain Bacteria; phylum Pseudomonadota; class Gammaproteobacteria; order Burkholderiales; family Gallionellaceae; genus Nitrotoga. Next base: position 568 of record VFLG01000074.1, on the reverse strand, counting down.
GGCCGGCGTGAAAATTGATTTGATCATACGCGGTGTGTGCGCGCTGCGTCCCGGCGTGGCGGGGCTGTCGGAGAATATTCGCGTGCGTTCGGTGATCGGTCGTTTCCTGGAACACACGCGCATCTTTTATTTCCGCAATAATCTGGCGCATGATACCTATCTGTCCAGCGCGGACTGGATGGACAGAAATTTCTTCCGCCGCATCGAAGTGTGCTTTCCGCTGCTCGACAAAAAACTGAAAAAACGCGTGCTGGACGAAGGGCTGAAAATCTATTTACGAGATAACGTGCAAGCTTGGGAAATGGCCGTAAACGGACGCTACCGCCGCAAAACGCCGCGCCGCGCCGCTTTGGTTTGCGCGCAAACCACGCTATTGCAGCAACTCGCCAACTAATTCCAATTCCATTTCAAAGAGCCAATAATCCTGTAGGGGCGTGATTCATCGCGCCCCGATCTATTCATGCACCAGCGGCAGGGCGCCAGCCCTCTATCCAACTTTCCCCCGGAGGGGGAAAGGGCGATCGTTCCCTCTCCCTCTGGGAGAGGGTTTGGGTGAGGGGCGAATCGC
>VFLG01000056.1 GCA_009885195.1 Gallionellaceae bacterium | reverse complement strand
TTGGTTCTAAGTGAACAGCATTGGGAGCGATTCACCTTTTCGGTGAAGCTACGAAATGTGAGAAACCACGCCTCTCTCTGTGTTCTCTGTGACCTCTGTGGCTTGAACTGCGGTTTTTAGGTTCATTCACGTTACAGCTTATACCCCCGATGCACCGCCACCACGCCACCCGTCAAATTGAAATACTCAACCCGCTCCAGTCCCGCTTCTTCCATCATGCTCTTTAGTTCTTCCTGCCCCGGATGCATGCGGATGGATTCGGCGAGGTAACGATAACTATCCGCATCGTTGGCGATGAGTTGTCCTATCCTGGGCAGCAGCTTGAAGGAATAGGCGTCGTAGATTTTTTCCAGCGGTTTGGCGACTTTGGAAAACTCCAGCACGATCAATCGTCCACCCGGTTTGAGCACGCGCCGCATTTCGCGTAGCGCGGCGTCTTTGTGCGTGACGTTGCGCAGGCCGAAGGCGATGCTGACGCAGTCGAAATAATTATCGGGGAAGGGCAGGTGTTCAGCGTCGCATTGTGCGACGGGTGTGGTGATGCCATCGTCGAGCAGGCGGTCGCGTCCGGTGCGCAGCATGGCGTTGTTGATGTCGGTGAGGATGACTTGTCCGCTGCCGCCAGTCTTTTTGAAAAACAGCCGCGATAAATCCCCGGAGCCGCCCGCCACGTCCAGCACGCGCTGACCCTCGCGCACCCCGCTGACGCTGACCGCAAAGCGTTTCCACAGGCGATGCAGTCCGACCGACATCAGGTCGTTCATCACGTCGTATTTGCCGGCGACGGAAGTGAACACGCCCGCAACGCGCTTGGTTTTTTCTTGTTCCTTAACGGTCTCGAAACCGAAATGGGTGGTTTTGGTCATGTTGACTCGCGGCTTGCGCCCGCTTCTTTCATCTTGCTTAAATAATCGTGCCACAATGCGTCTTGATATTTGCCCAGCTCATGCAAATATTCCCAAGTGTAGAGACCAGTGTCGTGGCCATCATTGAAGGTCAGTTTGATCGCGTAGCTACCGGTCGGTTGTACATCAAGCAAGAGGACATTTTGTTTGCCGATCTGTAATACCTCTTGCCCCGGCCCGTGCCCGCGCACCTCGGCCGAAGGCGAATGCACACGCAGGAATTCGAAGGGCAATGAGTAGCGCGTATCGTCGTCGAAGGCAATTTCCAGCCGCTTCGATTGCTGGTGCAGGGTAATTTCGGTGGGAGTAGTCATGGTTATTGTTGCGAGCGTATCTTGTTCAGCAAGGCAGTAGTAGAACGCTGGTGCAGGAACGGGATGCTGTGCACCGTGCCGCCCCAGGCTTGTACTTCGCTGCTGCCTACGATGGCATCCGGCGTCCAGTCGCCGCCTTTCACCAGCACATCCGGGCGGCAGGCGAGAATTAATGCCAACGGAGTGTCTTCATCGAACGCCACCACCAGGGCCACAGATTGCAGTGCGGCCAGCACGGCCATGCGATCCTGCTGGGTGTTGAGTGGCCGGTCGTCGCCTTTGCCCAGGCGCTTTACCGAGGCGTCGCTGTTGACACCCACCACCAGTGCCGCGCCCAACGCGCGTGCTTGTGCCAGATAAGTAACATGACCACGGTGCAGCACATCGAAACAGCCGTTGGTAAATACCAGTGGGTGCGGCAGCGCGGCGGCGCGCGCCGCGAACTCGGCGTGCGTGCAGAGCTTGCGCTCGAAATCAATGTTTGCTTTGAGGTCAGCCGGAGCAACCATGCTGTGCTTAATCGAGGTATTCAAACAGGGTGACTACGCGCTCCACGCCTTTTGAGTTGCGGGCAATTTCGGTGGCGGCTTCCGCTTCTTTGCGATAGACCAGGCCCATCAGAAAAACGACGCCATTTTCCGTGACTACTTTTACATGGTCTGGCTGGAATATTTTGTTGCTGAGGAAACGCAGCTTGACATTGCTGGTGATGAGGCCGTCATTGCTGCGCGCGGCGAGGTCGCTGGGGGCGGACACCGCCAGTTCGTTGCTGACGGATTTTACCTTTGGCACATCTGAAACAATTTGTTCAACCCTTGATTTGTCAGCATCGGCAGGTACCTCGCCGGTAATCAGCACCAGGCGGTTAAAGCTGGTGACATTCACATGCACGGTGTCTTTGTATTGGCCAAAGATTTGACTCGCGGCATGGGTTTCAATTTTTGAGTCTTCAAGATAGCTGCCGCTAGTGCGGCGATCCGCGCCCATCAGCACACCCGCGCCGAGCCCCACCACAACCACCGGAGCGCAGCCCGGCAATGCGGCTAACACGGCGGCACACACCAGCCAATTAAAATAGCGCACTATTCACCCCCCAGCAATAAATGGTCTATGGAGTCGCACAGGCAGTGCAGTATCAGCAGGTGCACCTCCTGAATACGCGCGGTACTTTGCGAATCAACACAAATATGAATGTCATCCGCGCCCAGCATTTCCCCCATCGCCCCGCCAACGCGGCCGGTGAGGGCGATCACGCGCATGCCGCGATCATGTGCGGCATGGATGGCTTCGACTACGTTAATCGAGTTGCCGCTGGTGGAGATGGCAAGCAGCACGTCGCCCGCCATGCCCAGCCCGCGCACCTGGCGCGAAAATATCTGGCTGAAATCGTAATCATTGGCAATGGAAGTCAGCACCGAGCTGTCAGTGGTCAGCGCGATGGCCGCCAGCCCGGGGCGCTCGATTTCAAAGCGGTTGATCAACTCAGCGGCGAAGTGTTGCGCATCGGCAGCCGAGCCGCCGTTGCCGCAACTCAGTATCTTGCCATCGTTCACCAGGCAGGCAACCATGGCCTGGGCGGCATCGGCTATCGGTTGCGCCAGCGCGTCTTTGGTTTGCAGCTTGGTTTGCGCGCTGTCGTCGAAGTGTTGGCGGATTCTGTCGGTTAAGTCCATGGACGGAGGGTTGGTTAGGGTGTTTGGTGCGGGATAAAACTTTGCATCGCAAAAAAGATTAACGCGCACACGCGAATTATCAGAATATCTGAAATGATACCCGAAATCAGCCGGTAAAAGCATTCCTGATCCACTCCGGGCTGGGGTTTTCCAGCGTGTCGAGCAACACGGCATCGAAGCGGCAGGGCGGGATGTGGGCCAGCGTGGACAGGTAGTGCTGGGCAGTGCGGATCAGCCGGCCCTGTTTGGCCGCGTTGATGCTGGCTGCGGCGCCGCCGAAATTGCTATGTTTGCGCAGGCGCACCTCGGCAAACACCAGCGTGTCAGCGTCTTGCAGGATCAGGTCGATTTCGCCATAACGGCAGCGATAGTTTTGTTGCAGTAATTTAAGGCCGCGACCTTGCAGGAATTGTGCTGCCAGCCGCTCGGCCTGCGCGCCGCGTGTGCTCATCGTGATGGGGATTTTTTCAGCAGGGTTTCCACTACCTGGCTGCGCCCCTGTTTGATCTGTGCCGGGATGGCATCGCGCTGAAACTGGTTGTTGCTCAGGCGGATGCGCCCGGTTACGCCGTCCAGCGGCAGAGAAGTGCGGTAACGGTTATTGAGCATGATATGCAGCAGGCGGAAGGCATCAATGCCGAGCGCATAAAGGCGTTCCCGGTCCGGCTCCAGCGGTGGATTTGCGCGGGGGTAAATCATCACGGCCGGGTGATCGGGTTGCAGCAGCCAGGGCATGCCGACAAAGTGGATGTCGTTCAGGTCATAATTGGTCAGGGTATCGGCGTTGTCATTAAACAATTGCGAAGTGGCATAAACTGGCAGTGCCGCATTAAGGTAAGGACGAATCACCCGAGCCTTTTCAATTTCAGCAGCGAGGAACACCATGTTGCCCGGCGCAATGGTGGGTGGCGGGATAAAATCTGGAGCGGCATCGTCTGGCTGGGGAGCGAGTGGCGCAACAGGGGCTGGCGCAGAATCGCCCGGCGTGGTGGGAAGCAGGGCGAGCGCAGCCGGGTCATCGTTGTACAAAATTTCCTCTGTTATGCTGCCGCCCAAGGCTTTCCATTCATTGGCGAAGGCTAGCGACAGGCGCTTGGACAGTGGCGTGCCGGTGCTCACGATAGTCGCGTAGCGCAGCTTTGCCGCCGCCGCAAGCTGGGCAATCTGCCGGGCTTCAGCCTCAGCCGACAGGCCGAAAAAATACAGCTGACCCGCATCCTTGTTTTCAATGACGTTTAGCGCCAACGTCGGCACGACTATCCCAGGGTAGTTCGCCAGCGCAGCCACGCCATCGCGAGTCAGCGGGCCGGCCACCGCCACGGCGCCGCCGGCAATGGCCAGCTGGTAAAGTGCGACGATGTCTTTGCTCTCATCAACGCTGCCATACACTTTTATTGGCAGAATTTGACGCTGGCTGCCCGCTGCTGCAAGGAAGCCCTGGCGCACGGCATCGGCGGCGCGCTCAAATGCTGCTGATTTGAGCGGCAGCAGCAGCGCAATATGATCAACAGGTTTTTCGCTTGGTAATGGCGTGGGTGGTTCAGCCAGGATTAACGGTTGGACTTCAACCTGAGGTAGGGGTTGAGCCTGGAGCAGTGGCTCAAGCTGGGCTGGCTGATCAACCGGGGACGGCGTAGCAACTGGAACAGGCGCTTGAACCCGTGGTTTAACCGGCGGCTGACTTGGGGGAGTGGCACAGCCGCTAACGCTCACGTATAGTGCGGCGGCCAACAGCAAGCAGAGATAAGAGGAAAAACGGTGCATAGCGGTCAAAAGCAGAAATTGGAATGCGCATTATATGTAGTTGCCACGCCGATTGGGAATTTACGTGATATGAGCTTGCGCGCGCTGGACGTGCTGGCATCCGCCGCCGCCATTGCTGCCGAAGATACGCGCAATACCGGGCATCTGCTGGCGCACTACGAAATTACTGCAAACCGGCTCATGTCGCTGCACCAGCACAACGAACGCGCGGCAGCAGAAAAGGTGATCGCATTGTTGGCCCAGGGGCAGTCCGTGGCGCTGGTATCCGATGCAGGTACCCCGGCGGTGAGCGATCCCGGTGCGCTTCTGGTGGCCGAGGTGCGTGCTGCCGGTTACCGTGTGATCCCCATCCCCGGCGCCAACGCTGCATTGGCCGCGCTGTCCGCCTCCGGCCTGCCCGCCCCGCACTTTTTGTTTTATGGTTTTCTGCCCAACAAATCCGCCGCGCGTTGCCGCGCCTTGCAAGACCTCACCGCCCTGCCCTATACCCTGGTATTTTATGAAGCCCCGCATCGCATCCTGGAATGTGTGGCCGACCTGCACAGCGTTTTCGGCGACGAGCGGCAGATTGTGTTTGCCCGTGAAATTACCAAATTGTTTGAAAGCATTCATCGCTGCCCGCTGGCTGAAGCAATGGCTTGGCTGAACAGCGACCCGAACAACCAGCGCGGCGAATTCGTGTTGCTGGTTTCTGGCGCGGCGGAGCAGCGGGAAGGGCTGGATGCAGAAGCCGAGCGCGTTCTGGTGCTATTGCTAAAAGAACTGCCGCTGAAGCAAGCCGTGCAATTCGCCGTACAAATTACCGGCGCGGGGCGCAATGAATTGTATAACCGCGCGCTGCACATTAAAACGAGCGAGATTCCTTTAGAATAGCAACTATGGAACTCAAACTGATCCGCCCCGACGATTGGCACTTGCACCTGCGCGATGGTGCGCTGATGCAATCGGTGCTGCCCGATACTGCGCGCCAATTTGCCCGCGCCATCGTGATGCCCAACCTGAAACCGCCGGTAACCACGGTCGAACAGGCGCTGGCCTACCGCGCGCGCATCATGGCCGCCCTGCCTGCGGGCATGACGTTCGAACCGCTGATGACGCTGTTCCTGACCGACAACACCACAGCGCAAGAAATCCGCACAGCCAAACAAAGCAGAGTGGTACACGCGGTTAAATATTACCCGGCAGGCGCCACGACCAATTCCGATTCTGGCGTCACCGACATGCGCAAGACTTATACCGCGCTGGAAGAAATGCAGCGTTGTGATTTACCGCTGCTGGTGCATGGCGAAGTCACCGACCCGGCCGTGGACGTATTCGACCGCGAGAGTGTATTCATAGACCGCGTGCTGCAACCGCTGCTGCGCGATTTCCCCGGGTTGCGCGTGGTGTTCGAGCACATCACCACGACCGGTGCCGCGCAATTTGTAGCCGGGGCAGCGGATAACATCGCCGCCACCATCACCGCCCATCATTTGCTCTATAACCGCAACGCCATGTTCAGCGGCGGCATCCGCCCGCATTACTATTGTTTGCCCGTGCTCAAACGCGAGACGCACCGCACGGCGCTGGTTGCGGCGGCCACCAGCGGCAACAAAAAATTCTTCCTCGGCACCGACAGCGCCCCACATGCCCAGTCCGCCAAAGAAACCGCCTGCGGCTGCGCCGGAATATATACCGCCCACGCCGCCATCGAACTGTATGCCGAAGTTTTCGAACACGCTAATGCACTAGACAAGCTGGAAGGGTTCGCCAGTTTTTATGGGGCGGACTTTTACCAGCTGCCGCGCAATACCCAGCGCATTACCCTGCGCAAAGAGCAGTGGCCAGTGCCCGCATCGCTCGGCTTTGGCGAACATCGTTTTGTGCCTCTCCGGGCGGGGGAAACGGTGGGGTGGTTGCTGGAAAAGTGAACCCCGCCGATCAATGATTTCTGTGAGGAACAGCAATGGCAACTTTTCAGGAGGCGCTGGCAGAAATATATCGTAACTTCAGCGACGAACATCTGCTCGAAAAATTAAGGTCGGGAACAATGATAGAACTGGCGGTGAAGGTTGCTGAGGATGAGCTCGAAAGCAGAGGTATTTCGTATCGGCCAATGCCGCAGCAAGAAGAGGCATATGCTGCGCCGATCCCGTATCAAGCGCTGCAATTCGTCACTGTTGCCAGTTCACTCAACAGCATAGCGCTGCATATACTGCGCGCCCGATTGGAAGCGGAAGGCATCCCGGCGATTGTAGCCGACGCCAATATGGCGCAGTCCTATTCTGTTGCTGTGGGCGGTGCAAGATTGCAAGTGCCCAGTGAATTTTATGATGCAGCCAGGCAAATTATCGCGGATGTGAATTCTGGCGCACTGGCACTGAATGACGATGATGATGTGAGAAGCCAACTCGCGTAAAACGCAGGGCGTCAATAAGCGAAGCGCATTGCGCCGTATGTCATGTTTACATATGGTGCAATGCGCTACGCTTATTGCACCCTACGACCGACCAATGCTTCTATCGCTCTGATGCGCGCCTGTTGCACTGCGGCAGCGATCGCACTGCTGTTGGCACATTGCTTCGCTATCTCACCTGCATCCACGGCGCGCGCGACGGCCAATAATTGCAACAAGTAATCCTCTTGCGGATAGGCATCGTTTTCGTGTCCGGTGCGACCGCGCGCATCCGAAGAACAGGCCTGCAATAATTGGGTGAAACGCTCCGGCCTGCGCCATGCATCCGCTGACTGAAATAATTTGATGATGGTCTCGGCGCGCAATTCTTTGGCGCGATGGATGTCGCCGTGGTAGCGCGCCGCCAGCAAGGCTAAGTCACGGCACTCGCCCGGCACGCGCAGGCGCTGCGAGAGCTGCTTCACCAACTCCACACTGCGCAACTCGTGTCCGATGTGGCGGGGCAAAATATCTTTTGGCGTGTTGCCCTTGCCCAGATCGTGGGTCAGTGCGGCGAAGCGCACTTCCAGTTCGTAGTCATGAAGTGCCGCATCATCTATCACCAGCATGGTGTGGATGCCGCAATCAATTTCGGGATGATGTTTTGGCGGCTGCGGCACGCCGAACAGCGCGTCCACTTCGGGGATGATTCTCGCCAGCGCGCCGCAACTGCGCAGCGTCTCGAAGAAACGCGACGGCTTTTTTTCCATCAGGCCGCGCGCCAGTTCCTGCCACACACGCTCGGCCACCAGCGCATCCACTTCGCCATTGTTGACCATGTCGCGCATCAGCGCCAGTGTGTCGGGGGCGATGGTAAAGCCGAAGCGTGCCGCAAAACGCGCCGCGCGCAGAATGCGCACCGGGTCTTCACTGAATGCCGGACTGACATGGCGCAAGATGCCGACGCGCAAATCGGCAATGCCGTTATAGGGATCAATCAAACTGCCATCCGCAGCTTGCGCGATGGCATTGATGGTGAAATCGCGGCGCGATAAATCCTGCTCCAGCGTAACGTCTGGTGCGGCATACACGGCAAAGCCTGTATAGCCGCGCGAAGTCTTGCGCTCGGTGCGCGCCAGCGCGTATTCCTCATGCGTGTCAGGATGCAGGAATACCGGGAAATCCTTGCCCACCGGTTGGTAGCCGCGTGCCGCCATGTCCTCCGGTGTGCCGCCCACCACGACCCAATCATGATCCTGCACCGGCAAGCCGAGCAACTGGTCGCGCACTGCGCCGCCGACACAATAGATTTTCAGTTCACTGTTCATGGTTCGACGGGCTCGGCACTGATGGGATTTATGGTCTGCGGGTCGGCAGAGTTGTCGGCCGCACCAACCTGAGTACCCGCAATAACACCAAGACGTTCCTTGAGTGAACGTGGCGACTGGCCGAATAGCTTGGAGTAATACACGGTATTGCTCATTACCTTTTTAACATATTGACGAGTCTCGTCAAACGGGATGGTTTCCGCGTATATCGTTCCTTCCAGCGCGTTTTCCGCGCGCCATTGGCGCGCTCGTCTGGGGCCGGCATTGTAAGCAGCGGAGGCCAATAAGGGATTATTGTCGAGCGATGACAGTACGTTTTTCATGTAATACGTGCCCAGCTTGAGATTGGTGTCGAGTTGATGAATAAGCGCCTTGCGGTAATCTTTCATGCCCAGTTTTTGCGCTATCCAGCGTGCCGTTGCCGGCATGACCTGCATGACGCCTGCGGCGCCCGCGGTCGATTTGGCCTGGGTAACGAAACGGCTCTCCTGCCGCATGAGCCCATAGACCCAGGCCTCTTCCAGGTCGTTTTTGCGGATATGCCCCTGCATCGCTTCGCGATACGGCGCAGGGTAGCGCAGGTTGAAATCGTGCAATTGCACGGTGCGGTCGGCGGTATTAATGACATGATCGTACATCTCATTGCGGCGCGCAATTTCCGCTGCCACCAGCAGCTGCTTGTCGTCAAATTTGCGCGTCGCCCACCCCCATTCCAGAGCCGCGTCGGTGCGCAAATCCATGCGGTACAGCGTCAGTGCGCGCTGCACAGCGGGCTGCGCCAGCATGGTGTTTATGGCTGCCTTGTCCTGTTGATAGCTGACCGAAATCATGCCTGATGCAGATGACGCGCCAAGCTCTTCGGACGCCAGCTGACCGTAATAATTATAGTCGGCGCTCAGCTCGCCAAACAGCGCCTCTGCTTCAGGCAAGCGCCCCAATTCCCGCAGTGCCCGCGCCTTCCAGTAACGCCACACACCTTCGCGCTGCTGCGGCGGCGGCATGATAGCAATGCCCGCCCAAACTTCATGCCAATCCTGCACGCGTAGCGCAGCACGCACACGCCAATTCAATTGCAATTCGGTGAGTGGCGCTTCCCCCGCTTCCCGATACCAATCCAGCGCACGTACATCCTGTTTGCGCACCGCCTCGTAGCCGAGCCAACCAAAAAAATAGCGTCGTTCTTCTGCGTTGAAATGCTCGGCAATTTTCTCCCACTGGGTATAGGCCAGTTGCGGCAGCTGCTTGGCCAGGCGTTGCAGTGCAAATAGCGCCACCCTGCGCTGCGCCTCAGAGGCATTGCTCAACTGGGCTTTGCCGAGGTAACGCTCCGGGTCGGCGGCGGCACTATCCAGTGAGGATGCGGATAGCGCACGTTCAGCGGGTAATTTTTTGGAAAGCTGTTTGGCCAGAGTCATGTTGCCGGATTCCAGTGCCAGGCGCAGGCGCAGCCATACATCCGCTTCACTGATGATACCGCTGGCAAGCGCAGCATCGAATAGCGACGAGCAGCTTTCCGGCAGTTCATCTTTCCCGGATAGCCATAAATCGCGCATCTCACGCTGTTCCTGCAAGGTGGATGCCGCAGGGGATCCGACGGTTTCATCGTTACTTTCGCGCAGCACCTTGTCGCCCGGCAAGTGGCGACGCGCTTGCAGTGCGTAGCAGGTCAGCTCGACCTCATTGCTTACCAAGCGCGGGTATTGCTCCATAAAGGTGACCCAGCGCCGATTTTTCCCCAGCACCTTCAGCCATTCCGCCCGCATACGGTCAATCAGCGGAGTGTCGTCGGAACGGTTGAGAAATGCTCGGACAGTGGCGTCGCTAGATGTTCCCAGACGCATGCGCAATTGGTAATAGGCGAGATAGGGTTCCAGCGGCGACTGCTTGAGTCGCGCGGCAAGCCTATCCAGCTTGGCGGCATCGCCCACCCGGAAGGCATCGCGTGCGGCCAGAAAATCCGCGTTTTGATCCGCTAGCGCAAGGGCGGGGAGCAGTAACAAGGCGAGTACTAAAATCTTCATAAAACTCATATCAGCATCGAATGAGTTAAGAATAGCACAACCATTAATCGGGACGGCTTGCCAACACGCCTCCGAGCCGGATACTTGCACGCAGCGGGGTTTTGGCACGAAAAAATTTTTAGAATAATCTCAGAAGAAAAAAGAAAACCACCATAAAACTGGCATCAAATGGTGCGCCCGGCGGGAGTCGAACCCACGACCCTTGGTTTCGGAAACCAATACTCTATCCAGCTGAGCTACGGGCGCATTTAAGGGAGCGCAGTATAGCGTTTTTCCTCCGGGGTTGCCCGCGCCCCGCCAGCAAGAAATAATGCTATCGTGCGCGCCATGCCCTTTGCCAACCCCAGCCCGGAAGAGATTTGCCAGATATTGCGCAGCATCCACACCATCGCGGTGGTGGGGTTGTCGCCCAATCCGGCGCGCCCCAGTTTTCAGGTGGCGCGCGCTTTGCAAATGCACGGTTATCGCATCGTGCCGGTGCGCCCGCTGGTGCAGGAGGTGTTGGGTGAAGCGGCGTATCCGGATCTGGAAAGCCTGCCGTTCAAGGTCGACATGGTGGATGTATTTCGCACTTCAGAGCAGGTGCCCGCTATCGTGGAAAGCTGCATCAGGCTTGGCATTATGCGTTTGTGGCTGCAGGATGGGGTCGTTCACGAAGAGGCGGCGCAGCGGGCGCAGGCGGCAGGCATTACGGTGATAATGAACCGTTGTATGTGGCGTGATTTATCTCAGCTATGCAAGCAGGCATCGTGAGCAAGTTACGTTGCGCCTGGGCCGGAGACAGCGCGTTGTATAAGGCCTACCACGATGGAGAATGGGGGACGCCGCTGCACGATGACCGCGCGCTGTTCGAGTTTTTGATTCTGGAAGGTGCGCAGGCAGGGTTGAGTTGGATTACCATTTTAAAAAAACGCGCCGCCTACCGCGCGGCGTTCGATAATTTCGACGCGATGCAAATTTCCCGTTATGACACAAATAAAATAGAATCTCTGTTGCAGGACGCAGGGATCGTGCGCAACCGGTTAAAGATACAGGCGGCTGTGAGCAATGCGCAAAAATTTCTGGCCGTGCAACATGAATTCGGCAGCTTCGATGCATTCATCTGGCGCTTCGTGGAGGGCGTGACTATACAGAATGCCTGGCGCGACTTGGCCGAAGTGCCGGCGAAAACCGCCGCATCAGACGCGATGAGCAAAGAACTGACACGGCGCGACTTCAAGTTTGTTGGCCCCACCATCTGCTATGCTTATATGCAGGCGGTCGGCATGGTGAATGACCATACGACAGATTGCTTCAGACATTTGGAACTTCAGAAATGAAATTACGGTTTACCAAAATGCATGGCGCAGGCAATGATTTTGTGATGATCGACGGCGTGCGCCAGGACATCCATCTCACGCCGGAGCAGCTGCGACTTTTGGCCGACCGGCATTTTGGTGTGGGCTGCGACCAAATTTTGCTAGTGGAAACTTCCCAGCTTCCCGATGCGGATTTTCGCTATCGTATTTTTAACGCCGACGGCGGCGAAGTGGAGCAATGCGGCAACGGCGCGCGCTGCTTCGTGCGCTTTGTGCTGGATCAGGGGTTGACCCAAAAGCGCGAGATCGTAGTGGAAACCAAGTGTGGGTTGATTTCGCCGCGCCTGGAAGAAAGCGGCCAGGTCACAGTGGACATGGGCGCGCCGGTTTTTGAGGCCGCGCGCATTCCGTTCATTGGCGGCAGCGATGCGGTCATCGAACAACTGGAAGTGGCGGGTGAGATAGTGCAGATTAGCACGTTGTCTATGGGCAACCCGCATGTGGTACAAGTGGTGGCAGATGTGGAAAAAGCGCCGGTCGCCACGCAAGGCCCGCTCATTGAAAATCACCTGCGCTTTCCGCAGCGAGTGAACGCAGGCTTCATGCAGGTGGTCGACCGCAGCCACATCAGGCTGCGCGTATATGAACGCGGTGCGGGCGAAACGCTATCTTGCGGCACGGGCGCATGCGCGGCCGTGGTAGCAGGGATACGGCGCGGCCTGCTGGACGATCAGGTACACGTTGCGACCAGAGGTGGGGCGCTGAATATCGCTTGGGCTGGCGGCGGCGCGCCAGTGCTGATGACCGGGCCGGCAATTACCGTATTCGAAGGCGAAATTAATATTTAAGAGGATGACATGAAAGCTACAGACATCGCGCATTACTTGCAAAACAACCCGCAGTTCTTTGAAGACCATGCCGAGATGCTGGCCGAAGTTACCCTTCCCCATCCGTATGGCGGGCGCACCATTTCACTCGGCGAGCGGCAATTGCTCGCCCTGCGCGAAAAAAATAAGGGGCTGGAAAAAAAGCTGCATGACATGATGGAGGCCGCCCAGGATAACGATGCCTTGCAGCACAAGGTGCATCAATTTTCCTGTTCCCTGTTTGGTGCGGACACATTGCCGGACATGACGGAAACGATCACACGCAACCTGCGCGAAATTTTCTCGGTACCGCACGTTGCGCTGCACGTCTGGCAGATTCAGCCACCCAGCGCTGAAATATTGGCCTTTACCGACCAGCAAGCGCAAGCGGTGTGCGCCCACCACGCGCTGCATGACACCCTGCAGTGGTTTGGCGAAGACGCTGCGCACTTGCGTTCATTTTCCTACCTGCCGCTGCGTGTCGGGGAGCAATCCATCGGCCTGCTGGTACTTGCCAGCGAAGATGCGCAGCGTTTTTATCCTGAAATGGGCACGCTGTTTCTGCAACGAATCGCGGAAATTGTGAGCTGCGCGCTACGCCCCCATCTTTAAACCCAGATTGTCCATTAGAATGAGGATGGGTGCTTTCAACGCTTTCACCCCCTCCCTAGCCCTCCCCCTCATGGGGGAGGGAACCGGCTCCTTCCCCCTTGAGGGGGAAGGTTGGGATGGGGGTGAAAGTTTTGGCGACA
>VFLG01000018.1 GCA_009885195.1 Gallionellaceae bacterium | reverse complement strand
TGGGTAGGGAATGATTGACGGATGTCGATCGACATCCAGCCGGTATAGGGAACGATCCACAGCAGCAGATATTTGAAGAACAGGTATCCTTGGGAAAGGACGCTCAGCGGGTAGGCATTGTCGATATGAATATCCTCTTGCTGTTCGCTCATCTGAGCCAATATGCTAGCCGCTTGAGGTTCGTAGGCCGCACCCAGCACCCCCTTCGTCCGCAAAATGATAAGCACACCAATCACCAGATAAAGGGCGAAGGGCAGCCACACTCTTCTTATCAGGGCAAGTGAAGGTTTATGCAGCAACAAGGTGAGGGCGGCGGCGACGCCGGGGATCATGATGCTGTGTTCTTTGGAAAAGACCGCCAGAAAATAGAACAGTGCCGATGCCGCATACCACTTGGCTTTGTCCCGGCTTAAGCCTTCCAGATAACAGAGAAGAGCCGCGATGCCGAACAATGTCGCCATGAGGATGCTGCGCTGGACCAGATAGGCCACGCCATAGACGGCGGCGGGGTGCAGCACAAACACCAGGGCGGCGAAGAAAGCCGGCCAACGCGGACGGGTGACCGCATCTTGCGCTTGCGCCGTTGCGTCCAGCAGCCGGGAGAAGAACAGGAACAGCAGGATGCCGGTGAGCGCGTGTAAACCCAGATTGCCCAGGCGATACCAGAACAAGTCATGACCGAACAGCTTATACGTCCAGCCAAACGAGGCGTAGGAAAACCATCTCAAATCCAGATGGAACAACGAGGATCCCAGCCTCTCTAGGTTGGCATCGACAAAAAAACGCACATCATCGAAAACCAGCGGATACCGTAGCGAGTGGCCGTACAGCAGGGCGGTCGCGAGGATCAGCAGGAATGCCAGAAAATAAGGGGTTTTGTTGGTACTGGAAACCGGTCGATGTTGAACATCTTGAGTGTCCTTGTCGGCAGCCACTGCGGGGCGTTTCCTTTTTTTGGCTGAACCCATGTTTAACCCCAAAATACAGATTTAAGGCGATTTGCTGCCTGAAATTTTTTTATCATCCCCGTAATGTCCGGTCGATTTAACCGGGGGCAGGTAACGCACCAACTCGTTCAACGCCAGGCGGTAGACATCGCGTTTGAATTCAATCACGCTGTCCATTTTGATCCAGTAATCATTCCAGCGCCAGGCATCAAACTCGGGGTGGCCGGAGGCGCGCAGGCAGACGTCGCAGTCGCGCCCGGTCAGGCGCAACAAAAACCAGATTTGCTTCTGCCCTTTGTAACTGCCGCGCCACTCACGCTTTAGCCGGGTCTGTGGCACCTCGTAGCGCATCCATTCACGCGTGCGGCCGAGTATCTGGACATGGCAAGATTGCAAACCGACCTCTTCCTGCAATTCCCGGTACATCGCTTGTTCCGGCGTTTCACCGTGCTGGATGCCACCCTGCGGGAATTGCCACGAATCTTGCCGTATGCGTTTGCCCCAAAACACCTGATTTTTGGCGTTAGTAATAATGATGCCGACGTTGGGGCGGTAGCCATCCTGGTCAACCATCTTTGCCACCTGCTTGATTAATTTTGATGGGACAGATTTTTTCACATTTCACGCCATAATGAAAGCAGGTTATTTCGTAATCGGCCTCCGCAATCGGGGCAGCATGTCGGCTGCGTTCCCTGTAAAATATGTTTTTTGAATTTTTAATCGGTAAGCAACCTACTATGCGCGTTTCACAATTTTTCATTTCGACCCTGAAAGAAGCACCGTCCGAAGCCGAGCTGGTCAGCCATCGCCTGATGTTGCGCGCCGGTTATATCAAGAAGCTGGCGAGCGGCCTGTATACCTGGATGCCGCTTGGCCTGCGCGTATTGCGCAAGGTGGAGGCGGTGGTGCGTGAAGAGATGGACAAGAGCGGCGGCATCGAACTGTTGATGCCCGCCGTGCAGCCTGCCGAGCTGTGGCAAGAGACCGGGCGCTGGGACGTGTTTGGCCCGCAGATGTTGAAAATAAAGGATAGACACGACAATCTTTTTTGCTTCGGCCCCACCCATGAAGAAGTCATCACCGACATTGCGCGGCGTGAGGTAAAAAGCTACCGCCAGTTACCGGTGAATTTTTACCAGATACAGACCAAATTTCGCGATGAGGTCAGGCCGCGTTTCGGCGTCATGCGTGCGCGTGAATTTGTAATGAAGGACGCCTATTCCTTCCACGCGAATTTTGCCAGCCTGGAGCAAACTTACCGGGTGATGTATGACACCTATAGCCGCATCTTCACCCGGCTGGGCTTGAAGTTCCGCGCTGTCACTGCGGATACCGGCGCGATTGGCGGTAGCGGCTCGCATGAGTTCCATGTGCTGGCGGATTCCGGCGAGGACGCGCTGGCTTATTGCCCGACTTCAGACTACGCCGCCAATGTGGAACTGGCCGAAGCCGTTGCGCCAACAGTGCCGCGCGCCGCCGCTACGCAAGCGATGCGGAAGGTTGCCACGCCCGGTCAGAAGAGCATCGAAGAAGTCGCCGCATTTCTGGAAGTTACACCGCAACAAATCCTCAAGTGCATCGCGGTAGTGGGTGAAATTGGCGGCTTTGCCTTGCTGCTGTTGCGCGGCGATCACACCTTGAACGAAGTCAAGGCAAGTAAGATTGCCGCGCTGGGCAATTTCCGCTTTGCCACTGAACAAGAAATCGAACAAAACATGGGTTGTCGCTCCGGTTACATCGGCCCCATTAGATCAGTACGCACCTTCGCCGACCGGGCAGCAGCAGCAATGAGCGATTTCGTGTGCGGTGCTAATGATGCAGGATTCCATCTGGCTGGCGTGAATTACGGCCGCGACTTACCCGAACCATCTAACATTGCTGACATCCGCAATGTCGTTTCGGGCGACGCTTCGCCGGACGGCAAAGGCACGCTGAATATCTGTCGCGGCATCGAAGTGGGCCATATTTTTCAGTTGCGCACCAAGTATTCCGAAGCGCTCAACGCCACTTTCCTGGATGAAAACGGCAAGGCGCAATTTATGGAAATGGGGTGTTATGGCATAGGCGTGTCGCGTATCGTTGCTGCCGCCATCGAGCAGAATTACGACGAGCGCGGCATCACCCTGCCGGCCAGCATGGCCCCGTTTCAAATAGCGATTGCGCCTATCGGCATGAAGAAAAGTGAGGCGGTGCGCAACGCTGCGGAACAGCTTTATGCAGAACTTTCTGCCATTGCAGGCATCGAAGTGTTGCTGGATGACCGTGATGAACGCCCCGGCGTTATGTTCGCCGATATGGAACTGATCGGCATTCCTCACCGCATCGTGATCGGCGATCGTGGCTTAAGCCAGGAAGTGCCGATGGTTGAATACAAGGGTCGTCGTGATGCAGAAGCTCAACAGACCCCCTTGCAAGATATTGTTAAGCTCGTACAATCAAAACTATGCGACTGACCCAAAGCCATTATTCGCGTTTCGTTTCCCTGCCGTTGCTGGCTATGGGCTTGCTTTTTGCCTGCGCGGCACAGGGTGGCGCACAAATCTATCAACCGCTTTCGGCCAGCGTGCGCACGGCACTGCACCGCGCTGTTTCCGACCAGGCCGCGCTCAATCCGGTATTTGATTCGCAACAGGAGGAGGAGCTGTGGCTGGTTGATATGTCACGCCGCCTTGAGAAACGCATCCCGGATGAAAGCTATCGCATAGACTTTCTCAAGACCGTGCATTATGAAGCCAAACGCGCAGGGCTGGATCCGCTGATGGTGCTGGGGCTGATAGAGGTGGAAGCCGGTTTCAGAAAATATGCCGTATCCAGCGCAGGGGCGCGCGGATACATGCAGGTAATGCCGTTCTGGGTAAAAGAAATCGGCGCGCGCGAGGATAACCTATTTCACCTGCGCACCAATTTGCGCTATGGTTGCACCATCCTGCGCCACTATATAGACAAGGAAAAAGGCGACCTGTACCGCGCCCTCGGGCGCTACAACGGCAGTTTGGGCAGGCCGGAATATCCCAACTTGGTGCGTACCTCCTGGCGAAAATACGGGAGCGCAACACCGGCAAGCTATCCCGGTTCGGGTAAAGCGAATAGGCAATTATCAATCCGTTAAGCGGCTGACGCTAGTCTTCGAAGTTTATTTTTTGCGCCGCATATACGCTTCTATACTTTCGCGCGTGATGACGCCAGCCTGATAACTCACCAGCTTGCCGGTCGGGTCATATAGATAGGAAGTCGGCAAGCCCTGAACCTCACCGATCTGAGCCGCCATTTTGTAATCGCCCAGCACGATGGGATAGCTTATTCCACTTGTCTTAATAAAATCCAGTACGATCTTTTTGGCGGAAGAAGCGTCCAGGGATATGCCGATCACCGCCAGATCTTTGTCCTTGTGCGCGTTATGCAGGCTGATGAGGTCGGGAATCTCTTCCAGACAAGGCGGGCACCAGGTTGCCCAGAAATTTATTAATACCCACTTGCCGCGATAGTCGGACAAATGATGTACGTGACCCTTGGTGTCTGTCAGGGTGAACTCAGCCGCCGCCGCATTCAGCGCAAACATCAACAAACAGGCAGCCAATAGCGCACGTATGATTTTCATCTCACCGCACCGAACAGGTCGCGCAGGGAAACATCTGCCGCGCCTGCATTGCGCTGCCCCAAATTTGTCACCCAAGCACTGATTTCCGCACCATCTTCCTGTGCCGGAAGAGTGGCTGGGTCGAATACGAATAGCCGATATAGTTCACTCGCTTGCACATGCTCCGCGTCGCGTATCAAGGACCATCCTTGCTCCGAGAGCTTGCGCACGATGTTGGCCTGCGCCAGCTTTTCCAGGATTTGTTCCAGCGAATCAAACCCGATATGCAGTCGCTCGGATAACACCGGCAAGCCCAGCACCGTGCCGCTGCGCATGCCCTCGCTCATCATTTTAAGGATGCGCAGGGCATAATAGAGCTGGGTCGGCGGGAGCAGAGGTTTGATGGAGCCGCCGCGCCAATGCGACAACGACGCGGCAATCAGGGCGCCAAGCAAAACAGTCAGCCAGGAAAGATAAATGTATAACAGAAAAATCGGAATGCTGGCAAAAGCGCCATACACCAGTTTGTAAGTCGGAAAATTGGCGATGTAAAACGCAAAAGTGCGGTTCATGTATTCAAATGCCACGGCCGCCACAATGCCGCCAATAAGGGCATGGCGCATGGGTACGAAGCGGTTGGGCACAACCCGGAACAATAGGGTGAAAGCGGTAGTCGTGAGCAGCGCCGGCACGATCTTCAACATTACCATGCCGAAAGCCGGAACCTGCTTGGCATAGCCTGTCGATACCCCAACCAGCCAGGAGGTCAATGACAGGCTACCGCCAACCAGCAATGGAGCCAGCGTCAATACCGCCCAGTAAGTTAATAGTCGCAGCAGCAAAGTGCGCCGACGCGACACGCGCCAGATTTTATTGAACGCGTCGTCGATGGTAAGCATCATCAACATCGCGGTAAATGCCAGAAACACGATGCCCAGCGCAGTCAGCTTGGCGGCACTCTCGGTGAACTGTTCCATGTACTGCGAAATGACCCTGCCGCCGGTTTCCGGCGGCATGTTGCCGAGCAGGAAATTCTTGATCTGTGCGGAAAAGTCCGCGAATACCGGAAATGCCGAAAACAGCGTAAGCGCGATGGTAATCAACGGTACCAGCGACAATAGTGTGGTGAACGTCAGGCTGGCCGCCATCTCCAAGCAGCGTTCCTGCGTGAAGCGGGTAAAGATGAAACGTAGAAAATGCCACAAATCAATCCAGGTCTTTTTTATGATCATTTTTCAAGATGTAATAATTGAAATACAATGCAATCATGATACCTGACAAAGAAATTTTAGTGCTGTATTACAGCCAGCATGGCGCAGTGCGGCAAATGGCGCAACTGGTGGCACGCGGAGTAGAGCAAGTGCCGGGTGTGCGGGCGCGGCTGCGCACTGTGCCCAAGGTTTCTACCGTATGCGAGTCTACTGAACCTTCCATTCCCGATGACGGCGCACCTTACGCCGAACAGCGCGACCTGGAAGAGTGCATAGGCATTGCCGTGGGCAGCCCCACACGCTTTGGCAACATGGCCGCGGCCATGAAATATTTTTGGGATAGCACCGGCGCGCTGTGGATGCAACATGCACTGGTGGGCAAGCCCGCCGCTTTGTTTACCTCGACCGGCACCCTGCATGGCGGACAGGAAAGCACCCTGTTATCCATGATGTTACCGTTACTGCACCACGGCCTGGTGATTGTCGGCTTGCCGTATTCCGAGCCGGAACTTTCCACCACACGGCAAGGTGGCACCCCGTATGGCGCGAGCCATGTTGCCGGGCCGGCCAACGACCAGCCGATCAGCGAAGCAGAAAAGAAACTGTGTATCGCGCTCGGCAAGCGGCTGGCGCAGACCGCATTGAAACTGGCCGCATGAACAACGCCCGCGAAGCCAGGCAACTGTTGCGCGGCCACTATTACGGCGCGCTGTGCACCCTGTCAAAAAAATTCAACGGCCATCCGTTCGGTTCCATTACCCCCTATCTGGTCGACCATGACGGCAGTCTGCTCATACTTATCAGCACGCTGGCAGAGCACACCAAAAATATTCAGTATGACCCGCGCGTCAGCCTCATCACGCACAATCAGAACGATTCGCACATCCAGACGCAAGGACGTATCACCGTGGTGGGTACGGCATACATTGTCGAGGATAAGCATCAAGCGGGAACGCGCTACCTGCGCTACTTCCCGGAAGCGGCTGGTTATTTTGCCATGCACGATTTTTCCTTCTACCGCATCGTGCCGCAAGCGCTGCGTTTCATTGGCGGTTTCGGAAAAATTCATTGGGTCGAGGCGGACAGCTATTTGGTGCCACCCTACCCGTTAATCGAGCAGGAAGCCGATGTGATCGCGCATATGAATGCCGACCATGGCGATGCCTTGCGCCGCTACTGCCAGCACTTCCATCAATGTGAAGTGCTGGATGTGGAGATGCTCGGCATAGACTGCGATGGCATGGACGTGCGCGCCGATGGCAAAATACGGCATTTCGACTTTGCCGAAGTGGTGTTGGATGCGCAACAAGCCCGGCATGCCTTGGTCGAAATGTCGCAAAGAACAAAGCAATAATTCGTGCTATTCTAACTTTTTAATTCAATCTCTATGCAATTTGAACTGTGGATGTTGCTGGTCTTTCCGCTATTTTTCGGCATGGGCTGGCTGGCGGCGCGTATAGACATCAAACAGCTGCTGACTGAATCCAGCGCTTTGCCACGTTCCTATTTTCAGGGACTTAACTTTCTGCTCAACGAACAACAGGACAAGGCCATCGAGGCATTCATCGAAGTGGTCAAGGTTGATCCGCAAACAATCGAACTGCACTTCGCACTGGGCAGCTTGTTCCGCCGCCGTGGCGAGGTTGATCGCGCGATACGCATGCATCTGAATCTGGTCGAGCGCGCCGATCTGGAACAAGACAAGAAACAGCAGGCGATATTCGAGCTGGCGCAGGATTACCTCAAGGCCGGCATATTGGATCGCGCCGAGTCTTTGTTCCAAGAGTTGCAGGCCACCCCTTATGCCAAGGATGCGCTGGATTTTCTGCTCGAGTTGTATCAAAAGGAAAAAGATTGGCTCAAGGCAATTGATGTGACTCAACGGCTCAGTGCGGTGTCCGGGCTATCACATGGCAAGGAGGCGGCATTTTTCTATTGCGAACTGGCCGCAGCGGAGATGGCGCGCCAGCAGATGGATGTCGCGCGAGCCCATCTGGAGCAGGCACTGCAAGCGGATCCACAGGCGGCGCGCGCCACCATGATGTTGGGTGACATGGAAAGTTCGGCGCAACATTATGCCAACGCTATCGAAATCTGGCAGCGCATCGAACAACAGAACCCGCAGTACCTGCCCTTGGTGGCAGAACGCTTGCTCGATGCTTACCGCCAGACGGGACGTGCGGATGACGGAATCAGCGTGTTGCAGGGCTATCTGGCCGAACATCCCTCGCTGGATTTGATGAACGTGCTGTTTGATGCCATTCTGCAACGCGACGGTGCGGAAGCGGCATATAGGCTGGTGCGCGATGAGTTGCAGCGCAATCCGACCTTGCTTGGCCTGGATAAATTACTGGAAGCGCGTCTGCTGGAAGTGTCATCGGCCAACCGCGCCGATGTCGAGATGGTGAAAAATCTGGTGCATCAGCGCACACGGTCGCTGGCGATGTATCGCTGCGCCAATTGCGGTTTCAAGGCGCGTCAGTTCTACTGGCATTGTCCGGCCTGCCACGGCTGGGAAACATATTCGCCGCGAAGAAGCGAAGAGAACGGACTCACGATATGAACGATCCCAAAATCATTGTCGCACTCGATTATCCTGATGCACAGTCGGCGCTGGATTTGGTGGCAAGGCTGGAGCCTGCGTTGTGTCGCCTCAAGGTAGGTAAAGAATTGTTCGTTACAGCGGGGCCGCAACTGCTGGAAAAGTTCATGCAGCGTGGTTTTGAAATATTCCTCGACCTGAAATTTAACGACATCCCCAACACCACCGCGCAGGCGTGCAAGGCTGCCGCTGCATTAGGGGTGTGGATGGTGAATGTGCATGCGCTGGGCGGACGCAAAATGATGGAAGCGGCGCGTGAGGCGGTAGCGAACACTGCGCATCGCCCCAAGCTGGTTGCGGTGACTGTGTTGACCAGCATGGCACAGCAAGACTTGTCCGAGTTGGGCATAGCCGCCACACCTGCCGAGTTGGTGCTGCGCCTGGCCAAGCTGGCGTATGCTAGCGGCCTGGATGGGGTCGTGTGTTCCGCGCAGGAAGCGGCCATGCTGCGCCAGCACACGGGCAAGGAGTTTTGTCTGGTGACGCCCGGTATACGCCCGGCAGATAGCGATGCCAACGACCAATCGCGTATCATGACGCCGCGTGCCGCACTGGAGCATGGCGCCAGTTATCTGGTTATTGGTCGCCCAATTACCCAGGCCGTTGATCCGCTGCGGGCGCTGCAAAATATTGCTAAAGAAATTGAGGGGCTGGAATGAATCAACTGCCGTCATTTGAAAAGGCGCGGGTACTGGTCGTGGGCGATGTCATGCTTGACCGTTACTGGTTTGGAGACGTCACACGCATTTCGCCGGAAGCGCCGGTGCCGGTGCTTAAAGTCGCACGAGTTGAGGAGCGCCCCGGTGGTGCGGCCAATGTGGCGCGCAACGTGGCTGCACTGGGTGCGCAGTGTACCTTGCTGTCTGTGGTGGGCGATGATGAAGCGGGCAACTGTCTGGAAAGACTGCTGGCTGAACAGCGCAATGTAACTGCCCTATTGCACCGCGATAATACCGTATCTACTACCATCAAGTTGCGCGCCATCGCACGTCATCAGCAGTTGTTGCGCATTGATTTTGAAACCTCGCCCAGCCACGAAGTGTTGCATGCCAAGCTGGCGGATTTCCGTGCAAAATTGCCAGACGCTGATGTGGTGATATTGTCCGACTATGGCAAGGGCGGCTTGGCACATATTGCCGAGATGATCCGCCTGGCGCAGGCAGCCGGCAAACCGGTGCTGGTCGACCCCAAGGGCGATGACTATGCGCGCTATCGCGGCGCAACCATGCTGACACCCAACCGCAGCGAATTCCGCCAGGTGGCGGGTGGTTGGAGTAATGAGGATGAACTGACCGCCAAGGCCGAGCGCATGCGCTCCGAGTTGCAACTGGATGCACTGCTGATTACGCGCAGCGAAGAAGGCATGAGCTTGTACCATGCGCATAAGGTGCAGCATGAACCAAGCCATACGCGCGAGGTGTTCGACGTGAGCGGAGCGGGCGATACCGTGATCGCCACACTGGCCACCATGCTGGCGAGCGGGGCAGAATTGCCGCTGGCGATGCACGTCGCCAACCGCGCTGCCGGTATCGTGGTGGGCAAGCTGGGTACGGCGGTGGTCAGCCGTGATGAAATTATTCAGGATATGAAGTTGTAGGGGCGCGATTCGACCCTCACCCAAACCCTCTCCCAGAGGGAGAGGGAACGATCGTCCTTTCCCCCTCTGGGGGAAAGTTAGATAGAGGGCTGGCGCCCAGTGCACCGCAAAAAAGGGCGCAATGAATTGCGCCCCTACAAGAAATTTTTAGAGGGGGGCGTTATGTACTACGTAGTCACAGGCGCAGCAGGCTTTATCGGTTCCAATCTGGTCAAGGCGCTGAACGAGCGCGGTGAGAATAACATCATCGCGGTGGACAATCTTGAGCACGCCGACAAGTTCAAGAATCTGACGGATTGCAACATCGCCGATTACATGGACAAGAAAGAGTTCATCGACCATCTGGGAGAAGGCTATTTCGACGGGCTGCTCATGGCGGTCATGCATCAGGGCGCGTGTTCCGACACCATGGAAACAGATGGTCGCTACATGATGGAGAACAATTACCGCTATTCGCTGGACTTGCTCAACTATTGCCAGAGCGAGGAAATCCCGCTGCTGTATGCTTCTTCTGCCTCAGTCTATGGTGCCGGCAAAGTGTTCAAGGAAGGCCGCGAATACGAAGCGCCGCTCAACGTATATGCCTATTCAAAATTCCTGTTCGATCAGGTGGTGCTGCGCCGATGGGACAAGCGCAGTGCGCAGATCGTCGGACTGCGCTATTTCAACGTGTATGGCGCACGCGAAGCGCACAAGGGGCGCATGGCGTCTGTGGCATTCCATTTCTTTAACCAATATCGCGCCGAAGGATGCGTGAAGCTGTTTGAAGGATGCGATGGTTATGCCAATGGCGAACAGCTGCGCGACTTCGTTTCGGTTGAAGACGTGGTCAAGGCCAATATGTATTTCCTTGAGCATCCCGGGAAGTCAGGCATTTTCAATCTCGGCACCGGCAAGGCGCAGAGCTTCAATGATGTGGCGGTGGCCGCCGTCAACACTTTGCGTGCCGCCGATGGAAAGTCTTCATTAAGCCTCGCACAACTGCAACAGCAAGGACTGATCAGCTACATCCCATTCCCCGAACAACTGCGCGGCAAGTACCAGAGCCACACCCAAGCCGACATCGGCGCGCTGCGCACAGCGGGGTATGCCGAACCGTTTCTGACCGTGGAACAGGGCGTGGCGCGTTATGTGAATTATTTGTTGAGTTCGTCAGCTTAGGGCGCCTCTAAAAATTCAGAGTTCGCCCAAATGCAAGGCGCGGAAAAAATTTTGCAGCGCCGCATATGATTGATATGTAAGCAAGAAATTTTTTACGCAACGCAGCAGTTGGGATGAAATCTGGATTTTTAGAGATGCCCTTTAGATTGTTCTCGCCTGTTTCTAACCGGACGGTGTATGCCGTTTAACTTTTGCAAAGGAAATAACATGAAAAAACTGCTACTGGTATTGCTTGCACTCTTCGCCTTTTCCGGTATGGCAATGGCCGCCGTTAACCTGAACACGGCCAGCAAGGATGAGCTGGAAGCCGTGAACGGTATCGGCCAGAAGAAGGCCGAGGCGATCATCGCCTACCGCGAGAAGAACGGCCCATTCAAAACTGTGGACGACCTGAAAAACGTCAATGGTTTCGGCGACAAGTCGGTGGCAAACATGCGTTCCGAGTTGACCGTGGGCGGTGCTGCTACCGCCAAGGCCGACAAGAAATAATTTCGGCAATATGAAAGCAAGGCGATGTACCACACTCTAGAACATTTCGTCGGCAACACGCCGCTGGTTAAACTCAAGCGCATTCCCGGCAATAGCAGCAATGTGTTGCTGGCCAAGCTGGAGGGCAATAATCCAGCCGGATCGGTGAAAGACCGTCCGGCGCTGTCGATGATCGTCCGCGCCGAGCAGCGCGGCGAGATCAAGCGGGGCGATACCTTGATCGAGGCGACCAGCGGCAATACCGGTATTGCGTTGGCGATGGCGGCGGCAATGCGCGGCTATAAAATGATTTTGGTCATGCCGGAGAACCAGAGCATGGAGCGTCGCCAGACCATGCGCGCATTCGGCGCGGAACTGGTGCTGACGTCAAGAGAAGGCAGTATGGAACTGGCGCGCGATACGGCGGAGAAGCTGCGTGACCAAGGCCGGGGCATCATCCTCGACCAGTTCGCCAACCCGGATAATCCGCTGGCGCATTATGAGGGCACCGCGCCGGAAATCTGGCGCGACACGCACGGCAGCATCACGCATTTTATAAGTTGCATGGGCACCACCGGCACCATCATGGGTTGCTCGCGCTACTTCAAGGAAAAAAATTCCGCTATCCAGATCGTCGGCGCGCAGCCGGAAGAGGGCGCGCAGATACCCGGCATCCGCAAATGGCCGGAGGCTTACCTGCCAAAAATTTATAATCCCAAGAGCGTGGACAAGCTGGAGAATGTCAGCCAGCAGGATGCAGAAGAAATGACGCGGCGGCTGGCGCGCGAGGAGGGCATTTTCTGCGGCATTTCGTCCGGCGGAGCGCTGTCCGTGGCGCTGCGCGTTTCGCGTCAGGTCGAGAACGCCACCATCGTGTTTATCGTGTGCGACCGTGGGGATCGTTATCTTTCTACCGGCATATTTCCGGAGTGATTTCATATTTATCGGAGAAGCTAGTTTATTTGTGCCAGTCGTGGTTTTGAAAGCGCGGGGTTTTGTGCGAAGTAGCGCTTGATGCCGCCGAGAATAGCGCGTGCCATTTTTTTCTGATAATCCTCATCGTTCAGGCGGCGCTCTTCGGCCGGATTGCTGATGAAAGCGGTTTCAATTAGTACCGAAGGGATGTCGGGCGCTTTCAGTACCGCGAAACTGGCCTGTTCGACCATGCCACCATGCAGCGTATTGATGTTGCCCAGCTCGCCCAGCATATGCTTGGCCAGGTTCAAGCTGTCTTTGATGGTGGCGGTCTGTGACAGGTCAAACAGGGTGCGCGCGAGGTAGGGGTCTTTCACCGCGAAATTCATGCCGCCGATCAGGTCGGCTTCATTTTCCTTTTTTGCCAGCCAGCGCGCGCTGGCGCTGGTGGCGCCGCGTTCGGACAGGGCGTATACCGATGAGCCGTGTGCATGCGGCTTGATGAAGGCGTCGGCATGAATGGAGATAAACAGGTCGGCATACACTTGGCGCGCTTTCTGCACACGTCCGCTGAGCGGAATAAAATAATCGCCGTCGCGGATGAGTATGCCGCGCATTCCAGGCGTATTGTCCACCATATTTTTTAACTTGCGTGCGATCGCCAGTGTAATATTTTTTTCAAGACTTCCGCCGCGCCCGCGTGCTCCTGGGTCTTCGCCGCCATGCCCCGCGTCGATGGCGACCAGGAGCATACGCGTTCTGATTTCAGGTATGGCCCTTGCGCTCGGCGCAGCGGGGGTGGGTGCTTCGGCCGACTCTGGTATGGATAGCGTTTCGTCATGTGTGATACCCGCTTCGGGCAGAGTGATTTCTATTTTTTGCAGCAATGCCATCAGGGGATCAACGGGAACGGTTGGATAGATGTCCAGCACCAGGCGGTGGCCGTATTCCGCCACCGGCTTGAGGTTGAATAACTGGGGTTTTATTTCGGTCTTGAGGTCGAGCACCAGTCGCGCTACACCGGGTTTGAACAAAGCCACGCGCACACTCTGAATGTAGGGATCGTCTTTGCCAACCTTGGTCGCGAGCCCATCGAGTACGCCGCGCAGCTCAACATCTTCGAGATCAATGACCAACCGTTCCGGGTTCTTCAACATGAACTGGTTGTAGCGTATCGGCTGTTTGGATTCCAGCGTCAGGCGGGTGTAATCCTGTGCCGGCCAGACGCGCACAGAGCTGATTGGGATGGCCGCTTGCGCATCAGGCAGCCACAGCAATAGTAAAATAAAAAATGTGCCTAATTTTGCAACGCTTTTAAGCATACCCTTCCAGTCTGAGAGTTTGCGCGAACTTCAATGTTGCGGCCACCGGCTAATATGTCGAACCAGATTTCCACATCCGCTTGTGGCATAAGTGCTTGCGCTTTTTCTGGCCATTCCACCAAGCATACATTGCGTCCGTCGAATTCATCGCGAAAGCCGGCGGCTTCCCATTCGTCCTTGTCGTGAAAGCGGTACAGGTCAAAGTGACGCAAGTGTAGCCCACCCGCCCGGTATTGCTCAAGCAAAGTATAGGTCGGACTTTTTACTCGCCCCTGGTAACCCAATGCATGCAGCAAGCCGCGCACCAGCGTCGTTTTGCCGGCGCCCAGATCGCCGTGCAGATGCACCACCATGCCGGGTCTGATGCACGGTGCCAGACGAGCCGCAAAGGCAACGGTGGCGACCTCGTCGGCCAGCAAGAGTGAGAGAGTCGCGCAGCGATCGTTTGTCCCCTCTCCCGTTAGCGGGGGAGGGTTAGGGTGGGGGGAGGGCATGGCGGACTCCATCATAAGTCGCGGCAACTTTGCCATGTTCGTAGTCTTGTTCGGCTATCATTCGGTTCATGCAAATCGAGACGCCTCATACTGTAGATTACACCACCCTAGCCACCCAAATTAAGGAGTGGGGTAGGGCGCTTGGCTTTCAGGCAGTGGGTATCAGCGATACCGATCTGCATGATGCCGAAGCACGCCTGCTGCAATGGCTGGCGCAGGGTTATCACGGCGAGATGAATTATATGGCAAAACACGGCGTCAAACGCAGTCGACCGGCAGAACTTATTTCCGGCACTTTGCGCGTGATCTCGGTACGCATGGACTACACCCCGCCCGATGCGAAAGATAGTTGGGAGGTGCTGGAAGATGGCAGCCGCGCTTTTATTTCGCGTTACGCCTTGGGGCGTGATTACCACAAAGTGCTGCGCCATCGTCTGGAACAACTGGCGCAAAAAATTCGCGCCGAGGTGGGAAAATCAAGCTATCGCGTATTCACCGACAGCGCGCCGGTGATGGAAGTGGAGCTGGCGCGCAAGGCCCGCCTGGGCTGGCGCGGCAAGCACACGCTGCTGCTGTCGCGCGAACATGGCTCATGGTTTTTTTTGGGCGAGATATACACCGACCTGCCGCTGCCAGTGGATGAGCCGCAAACAGAGCATTGTGGCACCTGCACCGAATGTATAAAAGTTTGCCCGACGCAGGCCATCGTCGCACCCTATCAACTGGATGCGCGGCGCTGCATCTCCTACCTCACCATCGAACTCAAGGGCAGCATCCCGCTGGAGTTGCGCCCGCTCATCGGCAACCGCATCTATGGCTGCGACGATTGCCAGTTGGTGTGTCCGTGGAATAAATTTGCGCATAAAAGTCTGGAAGCAGATTTTGCCGTGCGCAACGGGCTGGATGATATTTCGCTGGTCGAACTTTTTTCCTGGGACGAGGAAACATTCAAACAAAAATTTTCCGGCAGTGCAGTCTATCGCATCGGCCATGAACAATGGTTGCGCAACATTGCCGTGGCATTGGGCAATGCTCCAGGAAGCGCGGAAGCACTGGCCGCCCTGCAGGCGCGCACAGAAGAGCCGTCAGCACTGGTGCGCGAACATGCGGAGTGGGCTCTGGAACGGCAAATTCGAACCATGGATTGATCATGCATCTCGAAAGCAAGTGCGAATAGTGTTTGACGTATCTCATCTACTTTGCTATAGTTTCGCCTCTTCGCTGACGCGGGGTGGAGCAGTCTGGCAGCTCGTCGGGCTCATAACCCGAAGGTCGTAGGTTCAAATCCTGCCCCCGCAACCCCGGTTCCAGATAATTATCTGGGCAGCCCGTTCTTTAAAAGTTTAAGACAACCGACGAGTGTGGGTACATGCGCTGAGGGGTTGAGAAGCATTGGGTTC
>VFLG01000060.1 GCA_009885195.1 Gallionellaceae bacterium | reverse complement strand
GGCACCGGTGCTGGTATTAAAGCTCAAGCCTGCGGGTAATGTGCCTGTTGAGATGAAGTAGGTATAAGTGCCTATGCCGCCACTGGCTGTTAATGGCGTGAAGCTAGCCATCGGCGTGCCAACAGTCAGATTCTGTACCGTGGTGAGGTCTGCTATGGCACTGATACCGGCAACATCCACGGTAAAAAACACGGCACTGGTCGTGATCGCCACGTCATAGCTGGCGTCCCGGACCGAGAAGACCAGCTCCGCTGTCGCATAGGCGGCGTTGGGTGTGCCTGTCACGGCACCGGTGCCGGGGTCAAGGGTCAAGCCTTCGGGTAATATGCCTGTTGAGATGAAATAGGTATAAGGGGGTGCGCCGTCACTGGCTGTTAATGGCGTGAAGCTGGCCATTGGCGTACCAACGGTCAGATTCTGTGCCGTGGTGGGGTCTGCTGTGGCACTGATAAATGTAGCTGTGCTACCACCACTCGACCCACCACCTCCACATGCTACGACGGCGATACTAAAAAGTATGGCCAATAGAAATTTAATCGTCTTCATGATTGCTCCGTTGGATAGTTGGGTTGGTTCGGGTGGCTCCGGTCAATAGTGAAATATTGCAGGGGCGCGATTGTGTCAACTCCACACACAGCTTGCTGTGTAGTGGATTGCCTGACTTTGTCGCATCGTACCCTGATCTATTCATGCTACCAGAAAAAGGGCGCGATGCCTCGCAGAGGTTCTCGCACCCGGAGGGTGAATCGCGTCCCTACCAGGTTTTTGAGCCTTTGGAATAAAACGGCGAAATCCTTACGCAAAGGTGTTCCAAAAAATGCCGATGCGCTACGTCACTCCTGCTGGCTAGCTGACGGGAGTTGAGGCACGTCAATAAATAATAGGGATTTCCCGCAGGGCAACGCGGGCTATAACCAGCCACTTGGCTACCGTCTTTGGGTAGATTAGTGGAATGGCTAGTAGTTCCATCAAAGAAGCAATGTTGAGTTAAGTAACATTTCGTGGAGGTTTTATTGCTGGCGCGTTCTAACGCCCGTCTTTGATTGGGCGGAACTGGATAGTTAGAGGAAATGGTAGAATCACGCGGTTCGTGCCGTTGCGTGGCGCGCAGTTTTGGGATTCGCAGAATGGCTGACATAGCACCAATACAGGACATCATCACCGAAATCCGCGCCGGACGCATGGTGGTGCTGGTGGACGAGGAAGACCGCGAGAACGAAGGCGATCTGCTGTTTGCCGCCGAATTCGTCACGCCGGAAAAGATTAATTTCATGGCCAAGCATGGGCGCGGCCTGATCTGCCTGACGCTGACCGAATCGCATTGCAAGCAGCTCAGCCTGCCGCTGATGGTGCGTGACAACGGTTCGCCGCTGGGTACCAACTTTACGCTGTCCATCGAAGCCGCGAGCGGCGTGACCACGGGTATTTCTGCCGCCGACCGGGCACGTACCGTGCAAGTGGCGGCGGGTAAAAATGCCAAGCCCGGCGACATCGTGCAGCCGGGACATATTTTTCCGCTGATGGCGCAGAACGGAGGGGTGCTGGTTCGCGCCGGGCATACCGAGGCGGGTTGTGATCTGGCGCAATTGGCGGGGCTGACGCCTGCTTCGGTGATCTGCGAAATCCTCAAAGACGATGGCGAGATGGCGCGGCTGCCGGATTTGGTCAAGTTTGCTCAGCTGCATGGTTTGAAAATCGGCACTATCGCCGATTTGATCGAACATCGCAGCCAGCACGAGAAGCTG
Organism: Gallionellaceae bacterium; assembly: GCA_009885195.1. Taxonomy (GTDB): domain Bacteria; phylum Pseudomonadota; class Gammaproteobacteria; order Burkholderiales; family Gallionellaceae; genus Nitrotoga. Next base: position 17,026 of record VFLG01000060.1, on the reverse strand, counting down.
ATCGAGCGCGTGGCGCGCCGCCCGGTGCAGACTGCCTATGGTGAGTTTGAGCTGGTCACCTATGTCGACAAGACCACGCAGCGCACCCATCTGGCGCTGGTGAAAGGCGCTATCCGGCCGCAAGCGGAAACGCTGGTGCGCGTGCATGAGCCGCTGTCGGTGCTGGATTTTCTGGAACAGGCAAGTTTCAATAATTCGACCAGCGTGCATGACGCGCTGCTGAAAATCGGCCAGTCATCCGCCGGAATACTGGTGCTGTTGCATCGCGGCGAATCCTCAAAAGAATTGCTGGCGCGTGCGGTGGCCACGCCGGAGGCGCACCATGTTGCGCAGTGGGACCCGCGCAGTTACGGCATTGGCGCGCAGATTTTGCGCGACCTCAATGTCGGCAAGATGCGTTTGCTGGCCACCCCGCGCAAGCTGCCGAGCATGGCGGGATTTGGATTGGAAGTGGTGGGCTATGTTCATCACGAATAACAGGGAGTAATCATGAAAGAAATCGAAAAAAACCTGAACGGTGCGGGAATGCGCATCGGCATAGTGCAAAGCCGTTTCAATCCCACGGTGGGCGAAGGCCTGCTGGCGGCTTGCCGGGCACAGTTGGCACTGCACGGCGTGCGCGATGCGGACATCACGCTGGCAACCGTGCCGGGCGCGCTGGAAATTGCGCTGCTACTGCAACGCATGGCCCAGAGCGGCAAGTTTGATGCGCTTGTTGCGCTGGGCGTGGTGGTACGCGGCGATACCTACCATTTTGAAATTGTGGCGAATGAATCTGCGCGCAGTGTGGGGGAAGTGCAATTGCAGTGCGGCGTGCCCATCGCCAATGCCATTCTCACCACCGACACCGAGGAGCAGGCCGAGGAGCGCATGAATATCAAGGGTGCGGAAGCCGCATCAGTGGCCATCGAAATGGCGAACTTGCTGAAAGAGTTGGCATGAGCGAACCGGCAGTCAAGGAAAAATCACCCGCCAAAAGTTCGCGCCGCCGCGCGCGCGAACTGGCTTTGCAGGGCATCTACCAGTGGCGGCTGGCCGGGGGAGATGAAGCGCACATCGAAAAACAGATCCGCGAAGAAAAAGGCATGGGCCGCTACGACGCAGAATTTTTCAGCGAGTTGCTGCGTGGCGTGCTGGCACGGCATTTGGATATTGAGGCGGCAGTGACAACGCAGCTCGATCGCCCCCTGAATGAACTCAGTCCGGTGGAGTTCTCCGTGCTGCTGCTCGGCGCGTATGAATTGTTGCATCATCCAGAAATTCCCTATCGCGTGGTCATCAACGAAGCGGTGGAGCTGGCCAAAACATTTGGCGGCACCGACGGCCACAAGTACGTTAATGGCGTGCTGGACAAGATGGCCGCGCAAGTGCGCGCGGTTGAAATAGCTGCCAAATAATCTTCTGTTTCCACATGAGGGCACCGCTAAAAATCCAAACCCCGTCGCGATACTGCGTTGCTCAAGAAATTTTAACGCTTACATATAAAACATATGCGGCGCGTTAAAATTTCTTTCGCGCCTTGTCTCGCTTAGGATTTTGAATTTTTAGAGGCGCCCATGAGGTAACGCATGTCGGAATTTGATTTAATTCAACGCCACTTCACCCGCGCCACTCCCAGTGCGGCGCTGGGTGTGGGTGACGATGCTGCGCTGCTGCGCGTGAACATTGGCATGGAGCTGGCGGTATCCACCGACATGCTGGTGAGCGGCACACATTTCTTCGCCGATGCCGATCCATTCCTGCTGGGACACAAGACGCTGGCGGTGAACCTGTCTGACATGGCGGCGATGGGCGCGCAACCGCGCTGGGCGCTGCTGTCGTTGTCGCTGCCTGAAGTGAACGAAACCTGGTTGCAGCAATTCAGCGATGGATTTTTCGCGCTGGCGCAACGGTACGGCGTGGAACTGGTTGGCGGCGACACGACGCGCGGGTCGCTCAATCTGTGCGTTACCATCATGGGCGAAGCACCGCAGGGCGCGGCGTTGCAGCGCAGCGGGGCGCAGGTCGGCGATGATGTGTGGGTGTCCGGTAGATTGGGCGATGCCGCGCTGGCACTCGCACATCTGCAAGGCCATATCAGGTTGAGTGCCCCTGAGTATGCCGCTTGCGCACCCGCTTTGCATCAACCGCAGCCGCGCATCGCGCTGGGGTTGGCTTTGCGCGGCGTGGCGCACAGTGCGATTGATATTTCCGACGGGTTGCTGGCCGACCTTGGCCACATTCTGGAATGCTCGCAAGTCGGCGCGCAGCTTGATTTTGCGGCGCTGCCGGTCTCTGCAACCGTGAGCCGCTATCTCGGTCAGCCGCCGGGAAAACAATGCGCCTTATCCGGCGGCGACGATTATGAATTATGTTTTACCGTACCGTCCGCACGTCATGCCGAGGTGTTGCGTATCGGCGCGCAACTCGATCTGCCGCTGACCCGCATCGGCAAAATTGTTGCGGGCCGCATCTGTATCGTGCACGATGCGTCGGGCAATCCGATCAATGTGGAGACCGGCGGTTATGACCACTTCCGATGAATTAGTTGTTAAGCCAAACTGGCGCTTCCTGTTCAGCCACCCGGCACATCTGCTGGCGTTCGGCTTCGGCAGCGGCCTGGCGCGCAAGGCGCCCGGCACGTTCGGCACCTTGGTTGCCTTCCCGATGTATTGGTTTCTCGCGCCGCGCCTGTCGGACGCGCTGTTTATACTGGTGCTGATCTGGGCATTCGCCATCGGCGTGTGGGTGTGTGACAGAACTGGAAAAGCGTTGGGCGCGGCGGATCACGGCGGCATGGTGTGGGACGAGATCGTGGCCTTCATGCTGGTGCTGTTCTTCACCCCGCCAGGTTTTTTCTGGGCGCTGCTGGCTTTCGCGCTGTTCCGCTTTTTCGATATTGTGAAGCCACCACCCATCCGCCATTTCGACCGGACATGGCATGGCGGTCTCGGTGTCATGTTTGATGACATCCTGGCGGCGGGCTACACGCTGCTGTGTCTGGCTTTTATTAGGAGTGCTCTGACATGAATACTATCCGTCGGGTGCCCGGCCAAAAGCTCTTCGGCTTCCTGATTGGTATCGCATTGCTTTGCGTGGCCGGATTGACGCAGGCGGCGGAATTCTCCGGCAAGGTGATTGCCGTGATGGATGGTGACACGTTGTCAGTGATGCGCGACAACCGCCCGGTCAAGGTGCGCCTCGCAGAAATTGATGCGCCAGAAAAAGCCCAGCCCTATGGCGCTGATTCACAGAAATCTCTGGCTGAAATGGTGACGGGCAAACAGATACGGGTAACGAGCCGCGCCATCGATGATTACGGGCGCATGGTCGCGATGGTGAGTATTGACGAGCTTAACGTGAATCACGAGCAGGTGCGGCGTGGCATGGCGTGGGAGTACTCGCGCTTCCATAGCAACCGCGAGTTGATGGCGTTACAGCGCGAAGCGCAGCAGGCCAAGCGCGGGCTGTGGGCGGGGAAGGAAGCCATCGAACCTTCGCAATGGCGCAAGCTACATCCATCCACTTTACCTGCGCCATCTGCCGCTGCACCTTCTTCTGCTGTTGTGCCCGATCCCGCCCCCTTCGACTTGGCTCAGGACAGGCTTCGACCGAACTCAGGACAGGCTTGCAGCAAGAAACGCTGTTCGGAAATGACCTCATGCGAAGAAGCCAGACATTACCTGACACAGTGCGGCATTAAAACGCTGGATGGTGATGCCGACGGTACGCCGTGCGAGCAGTTGTGCGCGGCAAGCACACAGAGCAAAATGCCGTAGGGCAATGAATCCTCTGCGCGGGGCATTCTCCGTATATGGTCAGCTAAGCGACGCCAAGGGGCGGTGTAGCCTCTTGGCGTTGGGGGGGTGAGGCGTTAGTAGCCGGTATTGCGGTTCTGAGTTTCCGGCAGCGCCTCGCTGCTAATCAGCGACCAGATCAGGCGCGCCACCGACTCGGGCGCGATCACGGTATGCTGGTTCTTGTGCGCGGCGAGCTGTTCGCGCATCTGCTTGCGCACTGCGGGATTGCCGGTCAGGTCGAAGATGATGTCCACCTTGGCGCCAGCTGCGGCAATTTCTTCCAGTGTCGCGATCCGGATGCCGGCTGCGATGGCTTGTGCCTTGCCCGGCGTATCGGCGGATTCGGCGGCGTACAGCAGGTTCACACCCCGGTTCTGTTTGTTGGATACTTCACGCAGAAAAGCTGAACCTATCCTGCCCAAACCTACCAGTGCGATATTCTGTTTTTCCATGATTTCTCTCCTGTAATTATTAATGTGACGTTCCGGATGGAACGCTGGACAGTATAGCGCATTCGGTTGAGGGCAATAGCGGCTTAGTCCGGTGTGGAGAATGAGCACCGGAATCGGGCTAAGCGTGTGTACGTGTCTCCACTTATTCAAAGCGCAGCCGAGTCTGAGCACTCCAAAAAATGCCCGTATGGAGTGCAGCGGCACGACGCTGCCAGAAAGGCGCGACACCGCCAATAAAATACGCCGGCACGGCACCGCCTTTTAAAAGCGCAGACGAGTCTGCGCACTCCAAATCAAAAACTAACCACCCGGCAGCCCCGCGCATCGCAGCGCAAGGCCGAGGCTGGTTGATCCCAATCGCTTAACACCCAGCGTTCGCAAATGTGCCCGTCCACAATATGCTCGTGGCGCTTGGGGCGGTGGGTGTGGCCGTGGATCAGGCGCGGGTAGCGATGTTCGCGCAGCAGCGCGGCGACCGCTGTGTCGTTCACATCCATGATCGCGCTGTCTTTGCCCTGCTTGGCTGCGGTGCTGTGCTGGCGCAGTTGTGCTATGTAGGCTTTGCGTGCCGCGAGCGGCTGGGCGAGAAAATTTTTCTGGAACTCCGCGTCATGCACCTGGGCGCGAAATTGTTGATACTCGACATCGTCGGTGCATAGCGTGTCGCCGTGGCTGAGCAGCGTGGGCGTGCCATACAGGTCGAGCAGGGTCGGGTCGTCCAGCAAGGTTGCACCGGCAGCTTGCGCGAGCGCATCGCCCATCAGCAGGTCGCGGTTGCCGTGCATCAGATACAGCTTCGTGCCGTGCGTTGCCAGACCCTGCAATGCGCCGATTACACGGGCGTGAAAGGGATCGTGCCGGTCATCGTCGCCTGCCCAGTATTCGAACAAATCCCCGAGGATATACAGCGCATCGGCCCTTCGACTGTGCTCAGGACAGGCTTGCGGAGCCAGCGTGGCGATGAAGCGCTGGAACGCCGCCATGCTGTGCGCATGGTCGGCGCTGAGATGCAGGTCGGAGATGAACAGGGTGTGGGACATTTATTGCGGGGAATAAAATTCCCTCTCCCGCAGGCGGGAGAAGGGAGTTACTTCACCACTTCCGCTTTGGTGATAAAGACATCTTCCAGCGGCACATCCTGGAATCCGCTACGGTTGCCGGTCTTGACCTTGCGCATCTTATCCACCACATCCATGCCTTCCACCACTTTCCCGAACACGCAATAGCCATAGCCTTGCTGGTTGGGCGCGGTGTAGTTAAGAAAATCATTGTTCTTCACGTTAATAAAAAATTGCGCGGTGGCGGAATGCGGGTCACCGGTGCGCGCCATGGCGACGGTGTAGTTATCGTTTTTGAGGCCATTGGCGGCTTCGTTCTGGATTGCTACCTTGACCGTTTTTTGTTTCATGCCGGGCTCGAAGCCGCCGCCCTGAACCATGAAACCGTCTATCACGCGGTGAAAAATAGTGCCATTGTAAAAACCGTCGTTCACATATTCGAGAAAGTTTTTGACCGTGGCCGGCGCTTTTTCGGCATTCAGTTCGATGGTGATAATGCCGTGGTTGGTGTGTAGCTTGACCATGTCAGATTTTCCTTGTTGTGTAGAAGATGGGGAAGGGGTGGGCGGTTGTGCGGTGCAGCCAAGCAGGCTGCCGAACACCAGGATAGAAAATATTTTTTGTAATCTCATCATGCTGCTCCTTCATAAATGATCTGCCAGCGGTAATCGCGCTTGATCCAGTACTGGCGTTTTTTCATGCGGTTGGAAAGATTGATTCAAAGCGATATTCAACGTGCCCCGAATTCTACCAAATAAGCCCATTAATTTCACGGCTTATCGCAGTAATCGGACATGTTATCCACGCTTCCTTCGTTTGGGTCTGGAGATTTTCGGGTAAAATCCCCATCTATTCCTTGCCAAGACATCGTGGAACAATGAGCAGCGACGCACAAGTACCCGTTCCCCACTTCATCCGCAATATTATCGAGGCTGATCTGGCGAGCGGCAAGCATACCCGCATAGTTACCCGCTTTCCGCCAGAGCCGAACGGTTACCTGCATGTCGGCCATGCCAAATCCATCTGCCTGAATTTCGGTTTGGCGCTGGACTTTCACGGCCAATGCAATCTGCGTTTTGATGACACCAACCCGGAAAAGGAAAGCGAGGAATATGCGCGCTCGATTCAGGAGGACGTGCATTGGCTAGGCTTTCAGTGGCAGGGTGAGGTGCGTTGGGCATCGGATTATTTCGAGCAGCTTTACGGCTACGCGGTCGAGTTAATCAAGCAGGGTAAGGCTTACGTGGACGATCTCAGTGCCGAGGAAATGCGCGAATATCGCGGCACACTCACCCATCCGGGCAAGCCCAGCCCCTATCGCGAGCGTCCGGTCGCCGAAAATCTTGACCTGTTCGCACGCATGCGCGCGGGCGAGTTTGCGGACGGGGCCAAGGTGTTGCGCGCCAGGATAGACATGGCGTCCGGCAATATCAATCTGCGCGACCCGGCCATTTACCGTATCCGGCGCGCGCACCACATTCGCACCGGTGACCGGTGGTGCATCTACCCGATGTATGACTACACCCACTGCATCTCCGATGCGCTGGAAAGCATCACCCATTCGCTGTGCACCCTGGAATTTGAAGACCACCGGCCACTGTACGATTGGGTGCTGGATCAACTCAACGTGCCCAGCCATCCCCGCCAGATAGAATTCTCGCGCCTGGAATTGCGCTACACCCTCACCAGCAAGCGCAAGTTGCTGCAACTGGTGAATGAACAACACGTGTCCGGTTGGGATGACCCGCGCATGCCCACCATCATCGGCATGAGGCGGCGCGGCTATACGCCGCAAGGGATACGCGAATTTACCCGGCGCATAGGCATTTCCAAAAGCGAAAATGTGGTGGACATGGCCGTGCTGGAGGCTTGCATACGCGAAGATTTGGAGGCGCGCGCAGCGCGCGTGATGGCGGTGGTCAAGCCACTGAAAGTGGTGGTGACCAATTTTGTGCCGGGACAGACCGGATCGCGCGAAGCCGGATTCCATCCCGAACATCCTGAATTCGGCAGCCGCATGGTACCGTTCGGCAAAGAAATATGGATCGAAGCTGACGATTTTTCCGAGCATCCGCCTGCGGGTTGGCAGCGTTTGACAGCGGGAGGAGAAGTGCGCCTGCGCTACAGCTATGTGGTGCGTTGCGATGAGGTGGTGAAGGACGCTGCCGGTAACGTGCTCGAACTGCGCTGCTCGATTGATCCGGACACGCTGGGCAAGAGCCCGGCGGGACGCAAGGTGAAGGGCGTGATCCACTGGCTGTCGGCCGAACATGCCCTGCCTGCCGAGATTCGTTTATATGACCGCCTGTTCACCGTGCCACAACCGGACAGCGACAAGACCCGCGATTTTTGTGAATTTATTAACCCGGATTCGCTGACTGTGGTGCAAGGCTGGGTTGAAGCTGCCGTGCGTGATGCGGCTCCCGAAACACATTACCAGTTTGAGCGCCTCGGCTATTTTTGTAGTGATAGACTGGACCATCAGCCGGGTGGGAAGCTGGTGTTTAATCGCACGGTGACACTGAAAGATTCCTGGGCCAAGGAGCAAACATGAGCGAAGAAATCATCATGCGCAGCGAACAAAGAATGAAGTCGCTTAAAACGCTGACATTGGCAGTTTATATTCTCTATGCGCTGTCGTATTTCACCGGCATAACGGCGATTATTGGCATCATCATCAATTACGTAAAGCAGGAGGAAGTGGCGGGAACGTGGTTGGAAAGCCATTTTCGCTGGCAGATACGCACCTTCTGGTTTGGGCTGTTATGGGCGGTGATCGGCGCAGCTACCATAGTTATCTTGATCGGCTTCGCCATATTATTCGCCAACTTCATCTGGATCATTTACCGCATTGTCAAAGGATGGCTCAATCTTAACGACAACAAACCAATGTCTGACTGAATTTTCAATATGCTAAAAATCTACAACACGCTTACCCGCGACAAGCAAGACTTCGTTCCCATCGAACCCGGCCAAGTGCGCATGTATGTGTGCGGCATGACGGTGTATGACTACTGCCATCTCGGCCATGCGCGGGTGATGGTGGTGTTCGATATGGTTTATCGCTGGCTTAAGGCGAGCGGGCTGGATGTCACTTACGTGCGCAACATTACCGACATTGATGACAAGATTATCAAACGCGCGGCGGAGAATAAGGAATCCATCCACACGCTCACGCAGCGTTTCATTGACGCGATGCATGAAGATGAGCGTGCGCTGGGCATATTGCCGCCGGACAGCGAGCCGCGCGCCACGCAATATGTGCCGCAGATGCTGGACATGATCGCGCAACTGGAAAAGAACGGTTTGGCCTATCGCGCGGCGGACGGCGACGTGAATTTCGCGGTGCGCAAGTTTGCCGGCTATGGAAAATTGTCCGGCAAGTCGCTGGAGGATTTGCGTGCCGGCGAGCGCGTGGACGTAAACGATGGCAAGCATGACCCGCTCGATTTCGTGCTGTGGAAACACGCCAAGGATGAAGAAGCAGCAGAGGTGAAATGGGATTCGCCGTGGGGCAAGGGCCGCCCCGGCTGGCATATCGAATGCTCGGCCATGAGCTCGGAAATTCTGGGCAAGCATTTCGACATTCACGGCGGCGGCGCGGATTTGCAATTCCCGCACCACGAAAACGAGATCGCCCAGAGCGAAGGCGCGCACCAGTGCCAGTTTGTTAATGTCTGGATGCACAATGGTTTTGTACGCGTGGATGAAGAGAAAATGTCCAAGAGCCTGGGCAACTTCTTCACCATCCGTGAGGTGTTAAAAAAATATGACGCGGAAGTGGTGCGGTTTTTTATTCTGCGCGCGCATTACCGCAGCCAATTGAATTATTCAGATGCCCATCTGGACGATGCAAAGAGTGCGCTGACGCGGCTTTATACGGCGCTCAAATCGTTGCCCGTTCGCCCTGAGCCTGTCGAAGGGGAACGGATTGACTGGAACGAACCCCACGCCCAGCGCTTCCAAACCGCGATGGACGACGACTTCAACACGCCGGAAGCGGTTGCGGTGTTGTTCGAGCTGGCGAATGAAGTGAATCGCAACCAGTCGCTTGAAGCCGCCGCGCAACTCAAGGCGCTGGGCGCAACGCTCGGCTTGTTGCAGCGTGATGCGCAAGATTTTTTGCAGGGCGGTGTGGGCGATGGGTTGAGCGAAACACAAATTAATGAACGTATCGAAGCGCGCAACGCCGCGAAAAAATCCAAAAACTACGCCGAGTCCGACCGCATTCGCAAGGAGCTGCTGGATGCTGGCATCGCTCTGGAAGACACGCCGCAAGGAACGACCTGGCGGCGCGCATAGCGTAGGAGCCCGATTGTGCCAATTCCACACGCAGCTTGCTGCGTAGTGGATTGCCTGACTTTGTTGCATCGGGCGATTGTCGTTAAAAAAATCGCCCGATGCCTCGCAGAGGTTCTCGCACCCGAAGGGTGAATCGGGCTCCTACGGCAGCTTGCCCGCCGTCACCATTCGGTTGAAAAATTGCGGTCGTGAAACCCAAATTGTAATGTCATCGAAAGAAGGGTTTGGTACATCGCTTTGGTAGATGCCATTGGTTTGTTCGAAGCTGGAGCTAGGTTCGCCAATGTTTGCGTTCTGTCCATTTCCTTTCAAATCTGGACCAGAAGAAAACACAATAGCGATTGGTCGCTCGCTGGTTGAAGTGAGATTGTTGCCCACGCTGTCTCGTATGGTGAGTGAGTCAGCAGTAGAAAATGAAGTTGTCAGGCTGAAGGCCGTAGCGAAATTTCGATCTATCCGGTACCGCCAGTAACCAATCCAAGGGTCAGCGGCGTTGTCACGTTTAATCCCCCAAGCATCTGTTTCCGATACGCCCAGTGTTTTCCACGGAAGATAGCCTTCTGCTGTAGGGTCGGTACTGCATGTTGCGACAGCCTCCCCGTAACTTGAGTTGCTCGGATCTGTGGTGGAGTTTCTTGGGCAAGGTAGGCGTCCGTTGATGATGGCATAACCAATCAGGGCATCCCTGATTTCATCCAGATGCTTGCGTGTTTCATTTCTGCGTTGCTGTTCAACTTGGCTCGATATTGTTGGTAATAGGCTTCCAAGGAGTAATGCTACGATAGCCAGCACGATAGCCATCTCGACCAGTGAAAATCCGGTTTGCGATTGGCGATGCTTTACATTCTTTATCATTGGAATACTACCGTATCGTTGAACGTTGCCGAAGATGCGCCTTGTGCGAAGGGTGTAGCTCCCCCGTTGTTTGGTGCCTCCAGATAATTACTCAGAGTGCTTTTGTCTGCATTGCTACTGCGCACCTGTCCCGCCAGTTTTTTGCCTGCGACAATCACGACAAATTTTTTGTCTGCCGTCGCGGAAGGCGGATTGACACTCAGGCATGCCCCAGCAGGAGTGCAGGCATTGGCGGCTGGTGAGGAGATATATGGCTTATAGGCATCTGCCAGTCCGTAGAACACCATTTCCTTCCAATCCGACCACCACATTGCAACGCCATCGCAGGCAATGGTGGGCGGCCATTGTTGGCTCATATCATTACTGCTATCTGACTTGGTGTCATTAAAATTTACTTCGGGCAACCGGCCAAATAATATTCCGCTTTGGTCGTTGTATTGTGGAGAGGAGGAAGGATCCAGTGGTGCTGCCCACGGATATCTACTCAAGTTCGCGCTGGCATAATTCTGCAAGCAGTTGGAGATCTCTTTGGCGATGCGTTTTTCAACCAGCGGGAAAAGTTGATTTTGCGAAATGGAAATTAGTTGGTCATTAAAGGGGGTGCTTGCATTTGCGTTTTGGTAAGATTGGTTTGGGTTGATTCCTGCGACTGGATTAGCTTCTTTGCTTAGATTCGCGTTGCTGCCTTCCAGATAATTGGTAGCGCACACGTTTTCAAATTCAGTTGATGGGGGTATGTCGGTTGTGGTGCAGGGAGCAGTTTGAGTGGCGGAACGGCTCTGTGTTGGGAGTGGAGCGCCGGGCGCAAACACGATGGCCATCAAATTATTGGCCGTGTAAGTACCCGTGATGTTGAGTGTACCCGATGTGTCACTGTTTAGCGGGCGCACCGAGGCATAACGGCGGACATTGCGTGACAGGGTATACCATAGCCGTTCGCCTGCCGCATCGCGCAGGTCGGGTAATCCCAAGGTCTTCCAAGGTAGTCTGCCGATATACTGTGGACATCCGGTTGTTCCACCGGCATCAGATGTACCATCGTCGTCAGTATCTGGACATGGCAGGCTACCGGGGTAATCATTGTAAGTCACCGCCTGCCCAATCAACGCATCCTTAGCCTGTGCCAGCGCAGCGGCAGTGATTTCGTCGCGTTTGATCTTTAAGCCAGCGCTATTCAAAGAATTGACCAGAAACGCTGCGGAGCCCACCGCCATGATTACCACCATCACAATCAATGCCGCGCCGCGCTGCTTGCCGCGTCCATGATTGAAAATAGCTGTGCGATTGGCTGACATGGTTTACTACTTAGGCGTGTCCTGCGTTGGCGAATCTGGCTTGGTCGTATCCGGGCTGGCGGACGGACTCAGCAAGACGCGCTGTCCGACCTTGATCTTGACCGGTTTTGATTGGCCGGGGACGGTGACAGGTAAACTTTCCGGTGTTTTGTCATCGCTGCTTCCGGCCTCTTGCGGCACGCCGTTGATCCATGCGGTGCGTTTGCCGCCGTGTTTTTGCACGATGCCGTTCAGTATCAGTCCGCCGCGATCATTGTTGTCCGGCCGGGCTTCGCGGGCATAGCTGTAGTCGAGTTGGGCGCGTTGTGCCGGGGTGAAGAACAGGCGGCCTAGTTCTTCGGCGTGGGCGGGCGTCGTGGCGATTAACCCTAAAAAAACTGTAGGGTGCAATAAGCGCAGCGCATTGCACCATAACATTCGGTGCAATGCGCTGCGCTTATTGCACCCTACAGTTGCTGTTTTAAGAGTTGGGTTCATTGCGGGGTATTCCGGTTTTTGAGGGTGATCCAGCCGCCGCTGCATTCGGCTTTGAGGTGCGTCGAAGTTGCCGTGGCAGTATCGGCGGCGGTGCGTTGCAGCGCGCAGCCTTCGAGGTGATAATGGCCTTTGATCTGGCTGCGCAGCGCGGTGAAGAAATTCACCAGTTGCGCCTCGTGCAGCAGGTCGAATTGCAGTTTCGTTTCGCTGTAGTGGATGTCAAAGTTGCCGCTATCAACCGGCGGCTGAGGGGAATATATTTTTTGCGGCGCGATGCTGTAGCGGAAGTCCGTCACCAGATTCTGCCGGCGGAGTTTTTCCAGGCCTTCCATCCAGTCCAGGCGCTGGTCTTCGCCGATGATTTTGTTTTCACTCAGCGTGCCGTACTCTTCGGCGTATATCGCCATGTTTTCCTTGTCTTCATTCGCCGCCGTCAAGCGATTGCGCGCATCATTAAGCATATTTTGTGCGTTGCGCAAATCGCGCTGTGTCTTTTCCGCATATTCGCTGCTGCTGTACAGCACGACCGCGCTGATGGCAACCGATGCCGCTAGTGCCAGAATGCTCCGGCGCATTAGCGGGAAATCTGCTTTGGAGAATTTCATATTGGCGGTCTCCGGGAAATTTTCAGGGAGAAACCGAGCGCATTCTCGCGCGCTTCACGCTGGTCGGCAATGCTGCCGCTAGGGCTGACATCAAGTGGCTTGATCAGTGCCGTCACCTGATAACCTTGCGCGGTCAGGTCTTGCTGGAAGCGTTCCAGGTAATTCAGCGCGGCACGGTAGTCGTTTGCGAAATCTTCCAGATGCCCTTTGAGGGTGATGACTTGAGCCGGGACATCGGCGAGCGTGTTGTTCGCGACCGGTTCGGTTGCGTTCATTTGCCAGGAAAGATCGTCAAGTTTAATTTGCGGATGGCGGTCAAGCATCGCGCTGACCGGCTGCAATATGTCTTGTGGGACGGGCGCGTATTGATTCAGCTTGCGCATCACGGAGACCCCGGCCTTCATGTCGGCTGCGGAGGCGTAGGTGTTGGGGAAGGCAAGTATGATTTTCTGGGCTTCGTTCAGGGTCTGTTGCGCTTGATTTTTCAGCGCCGCGGCTTGCGTGGCATTGCTGCCGCTTTGCCAGAGTTTGCCCGCGCCCCACAATAGCATCCCGAGCAACAGTGCGCCGCTGGCCAGATTAAGGACGCGCCTTAATTGCCACAGCGTAAAATAGTGGGTATGGGTTGCGTTCGCATAATGGGTTTGCGGCGGGCGTGCCGCGAGTTGGTGCAGGAAGATCTGGCTGGCATCCGAGTCGGTGAAGCGATAGTCAATCTTGAGTTGCCTGCCGACTTCCCCGATGTCCGCGAAGTCGTAACGCATATCCGCGTCCTTGGGCAATTTGTTCTGTAGTTCGTTGCGGTCATCGGCATGGCACAGGACGCGCACATCGAGGGTTTGTCCCAACGGGAGCAAGCTCAGGCTCTTCAGGTATTGATAGGTGCGGGCGAGTTCATTGACCACGGCATCGCGGAATGTCAGATCGGCGTGAATCGGCGTCAGCCGGGAAATTTGCAAACGATGTTCGCTGAAATAGGTCTGGCGCAGTCCGGCATATTTTTCCCATGAAATCAGCAGCAGGTGGTTCGAGGGATGATCCTTGACCAGCGGCGCGCTGATCTGCGGCACCGAATAAATTCCGGCGAGCGGGGTTTGCTGCGCCAGCATGATGTCCAGCCAGGGCTTGATAAGCGAGGGGTTGGTCAAGGCGGAGAACAGTATGTCGTCATCGCGCCGCCCGGTCTTCTGACGCTGCAGCAGGGTGGCTTGATGGAAGGGGGTGCCCCGATAAAACTGGTCGAACTTGCGTTGCAATAATGCGGTGCGATTGCCGCCAATCAAGTGCGGGACGGTTTCATGGCGGAAATCTTCTTCGATCAGGTCGGTCAGCAGGTAAGCCGGGCACTTTACGGTATGCAAAAAAGACGCGAAATTTTCCCGCCCTTCAGGGGAGTCGGTGAAGTCGCGTTGTAGCGCGATTTTGCCGCCCGCCATTAGTTGCGCATGGAGGCGGTCGGCGCTCAGGAATAGTAGTAGAGAATGTCTCATCTTAGAAAAAGCAGTTGGTCCACGAAAAACACGAAAGGCACGAAATAAATCAATGAATTGCCTCGAAGCAATAGTTCACCCATCGGGTAACAATTTACAACGTGGCATCTATTCGAATATTTTGTGAGCTTCCACCTTGCGGCGAAATGACTACTTACCCCATTTCGTGCCTTTCGTGTTTTTCGTGGACCATTGGCCGTTTTTAGGTGCATCACAATTTCACCTTGCCGATGATGTCATAGATAGGCGAGAGAACTGACAGCATCACCCAGCCAAGCAGCGCGCCGAGAATGATGGTCATGGTCGGCTCGATCATGACTTGCACTTTCTTTATGGAGTCCTTCACGTCGCGATCATAAAAATAGCTGACATTGAGCAGCGCCTTGTCCAGCGAACCGGTGGCTTCGCCCACCTTGAGCATGCGTATCACCAACGGCGGGAACATGCCGGTGTTGTGGAAACTTTGGGTAAGATTTTTGCCGGACTCGATTTCCAATGTCACATCTTCCAGACTTTTGGCGATGGCGCGGTTGTTGACCACGTCGCGCGAGTTGGCGATGCAGTCGAGGATGTTGATGCCGGAGCCGTACATGATGGCGAAGGTGTTGGCGAAACGGGCGAGGATGATCTTGCGCAAGATCGGGCCGGTCACCCACAGGTTGAGCTTCAGGTTGTCGAATTTGTATTGCATCTCCGGGCTGGAAGCGATGATCAGTTTGACGGTGATCGGCAACACCACCGGCAGGGCGATCAGCAGGTACCAGTAATTTACGAAGAAGGCCGAGGTGGCAAGCAGTATGCGCGTCTGGATCGGGATTTCCTGCCCTGTGCTTTTGATGAAGCTGACCAGTTGCGGCACTAAATAGATCATCAGGAAAAAAGTGATCGCCACCACGATCGTGCCGACGAAGGCCGGGTAAATCATGATGGTCTTGGTGTGCGAGGCCATTTCGTCCTGCCATTTCAGCGATTCGGTGATGTGCAGGAAAATATCCGGCAGACGCCCGCTTTCCTCGCCAGCGCGGGTCAGGCTGACAAAGATTTTATCGAATGCATCCGGGTGTTGCGCCATCGCTTGAGAGAGCTTATTTCCGCCCTCGATTTCTTCAATCATGTTGGCGATGATTTCGCGGAAATGCGGGTCGTTCATGGTATCGCGCAAATCGGCGAGGCTTTCCAGCAAGGGCACGCTGGCGCGGGTGAGTTGTTCGAGGTTGAAGAAAAAAGTGATTAACTCGGGGCGTTTTATTTTGTTGCGTCCCCAACCCACTTTGCCGCTATCCACCTTGGAATCGATCAAGTCCAGGCCGCTGCGTTTCAGACGCAACTCCAGATCCACCGGATTGGCGGCATCCTGCAAGCCTTTGAGGGTCTTGCCCTGGTCATCCATCGCCCGATATAAATAGAGTGCCATTATGGAACCTTTGCATCATTCCCACGCTCCGCGTGGGAATGCCAGCCGTGCCGCTCCAGCGGTACGGGACGCGGAGCATCCCCTGATGCGTTCCCACGCGGAGCGTGGGAACGATACCCGAACTCTGAATTTTTAGAGGTTCCCATTCGGTTACTCAGTCGGTTCGGTCGGTCAAGTCCACCATGCGGCTGACTTCCGCCAGCGACGTGACGCCTTGCAGGATGCGCCGCATGCCGTCCATCGCCAGCGGGCGAAATCCCTTGGCGAGCGCGGATTCCCTGATTTGGCGGGTGCTGGCACGGCGCGAAACCAGATCGTCCAGATCGTGATCCATCTTGAGCAGCTCCATGATGGCCATGCGTCCGTTATAGCCCTGATGATCGCAGGCGTCGCAACCGGCGGCGCGATACAGCGTGATGTCCTGATGTTCCGCGACGCCCAGCAGTTTGCGTTCCGGCGCGTCCGGCTGGTACGGATATTTGCACTCCTTGCACAGTATCCGCACCAGGCGTTGCGCCACGATGCCGATGATGTTGCCGGCCATGATGTCCGGCAGGATGCCGATGTCCAATAAACGGGGAATTGCGCCGATGGCCGAGTTGGTGTGCAGCGTCGAATACACCTGATGGCCGGTCATGGCGGCGCTGAACGCCATTTCGGCGGTGGGGTGGTCGCGGATTTCGCCGACCAGAATGATGTCGGGATCCTGGCGCAGCATGGAGCGGATGCCGTTGGCGAAGTCCAGCTTGGCAGACTCGTTCACCGAAGTCTGGCGGATCAGCGCGAGCGGATATTCGACCGGGTCTTCCAGGGTCATGATGTTGACCGACTCGGTGTTGACGTGGTTAAGCACAGAATACAGTGTGGTCGTTTTACCACTACCGGTTGGGCCTGTTACCAGAATAATGCCTTCCGGTTTCGCGATGATCAGTTTGAGTGTGGTGAGCGCTTCGTCGTCAAGGCCGATTTGGTTGATTGCAACGATGCCTTTTTGTCGATCCAGAATACGCAGAACCAGGTTTTCTCCGTGGGTAGTGGGGTGTGATGCAACGCGAAAATCGATAGGCCGACCAGACAGGCGTAAGGACATGCGTCCATCCTGTGGCGCACGCGTCTCCGCAATGTTCATGCCGCTCATGACTTTCATGCGCACCACCATTGCGGGCCAGAAACTTTTATGCAGGCTGCGCACCTGACGCAACACGCCGTCAACACGATACCGGATGCGTAAAAAGCTGCTCTCAGGTTCAAAGTGGATGTCAGAGGCGCCTTGTTGAACGGCCTCGGTGAACAGTGCAT
>VFLG01000082.1 GCA_009885195.1 Gallionellaceae bacterium | reverse complement strand
CGTCGCAATACATTTCGGTTACTTCACAACCCAGCCGGCGATACAGAATGGCGGCAAAATCTCCGGCTACGCCATTGCCGCAATCCACGGTGATTTTCATAGTGCGCGCCAACTTTATGTCAGAGACTATGCGCGTGAGGTATTCTTCTTCGATGTCGTGTTGAGCATAGCTTCCGGCACCATGACTCAAATTATTTTGTTCGATGCGCGCGCGCAGCGCCTGAATGGCATCGCCGGACAGCGTTTCGCCGCCTAACACCATTTTCAGACCATTGTAATCCGGCGGATTGTGGCTGCCGGTAATCATCACGGCAGAATGCGTGTCCAGTTGGTAGGCGGCAAAGTACACCATGGGCGTAGCGACACGTCCGACATCAATGACATTGATGCCGCTCTTTTGGATGCCGCGCGCCAGCGCAGCGGCAAATTCGACGCCGGACAGCCGCCCATCACGCCCGATGGCAATCGTGTGCTGCTTGCGTGCCACGGCTTCCGAGCCGATGGCATGGCCGATCGTTTCAATAATTTCCGGCGTCAGGGTCTTGCCGACGATGCCGCGTATGTCATACGCTTTGAAGATTTCTTTAGGCAGGTTCATATTTTTTCTCGCTGGCTTTCATTGGAATGTGTTGGGCGACCTGTTTCGGAGTCAGTTTTATCATGCAATTGAAATGACCTAGCGGACAGACCCGCTTGAAACAAGGGCTGCAGGGCAGATCAAGTTTAATGACTTGCGCATTTTCTGACAGCGGCGGGGTGAAGATCGGGCTGCTGGAACCATACAACGCCAGCATAGTGCGGTCGAGCGCGGCGGCCAGGTGCATCAAGCCGGAATCGTTGCTCACCACCAAATCGGCGCAGGACAGCAGCGCGATGGCATCGTCCAGATCGGTTTTGCCGCACAAGTTGCGGCAGGCATTATTGCCTAGAGCGACGATTTTATCGCCGATTTCCTGGTCTTTGGGCGAGCCGATCAGCCACACGGCATAACCTTGTGCGCGCAGGGTCTGCGCCAGCTCGGCGAAATAGGGAACCGGCCAGCGCTTGGCCGGGCCATATTCAGCGCCGGGGCAGAATATGGCAACGGGCTGGGCAAGTGACAGCCCAAGTTTATTTACCGCATGTTGGCGTTGTTCCGCGCTGACGCGCAATATTGGCCGTGGAATAGGGCGCTGGATACTGTCGCCTGGCGCTTCGGCCAGTTGTACAAAGCGCTCCACCATCAACGGCAGCGCGGCCTTGTTCAGTTTGCGTGCATCGTTCAGCAGGCCATAGCGCATCTCGCCGACAAAGCCGGTGCGCAGCGGAATACCGGCGAAGAACGGCGGCAAGGCAGATTTGAAGGAGTTGGGCAGGATGATGGCCTGGTTGTAATGCCTGGCCCGCAACTGTCTGCCCAGGCGGTAGCGTGCAAATAATTTTAATACACCATGCGCAAAGGGATTGATGATGACTTCATGCACCTCGGGCATCTGACGCAACAGGGCTTCAGTCCAAGGCGAGGCGAGCACATCGATCTGCGCTTCGGGAAGACGCTGCTTGAGACGCATCAGCATGGGCTGTATCAGCATGGCATCGCCTATCCAGCTTGGTGCAACCATCAATATTTTAAGCATGGATTATGGTGTTCAGTGGTGCCCTTTAGGCAGCTCACCTGTGAATTTGTACAGCGTGCCGCAATATGGGCAGCGTGCTTCACCCAGCTTGTCCACCGGGATGACCACCCTGGGGTGCGCGTTCCACAAGCTCATGGCGGGCGTGGGGCAATATAGCGGCAGGTCTGCGGCGGTCACTTGGATATAACTTTGTTTGGCGTGTTCAACTTGCATGATTTCTCCTTAAACATGTGCCAGCCAGTCGGCATGTTGCGGATTTTTTCCGCTGACACAATCAAAAAACAATGCTTGCAGGCGCGTGGTGATGGGGCCGCGCGTGCCGCCGCCGATGGTACGGTTGTCCAGTTCGCGGATGGGTGTGACTTCCGCCGCCGTGCCGGTGAAAAAAGCTTCGTCGGCGCAATACACTTCATCGCGCGTGATGCGTTTTTCGATCAACTGAAGCCCCAGCTCGGCTGCCAACGTGATGATGGAATCGCGCGTGATGCCTTCCAGACAAGAGGTCATGTCGGGCGTGTACAGCTTGCCTTTTTTTACGATGAAAATATTCTCGCCCGCGCCTTCCGCGACATAGCCGTCCACATCCAGCAGCAGCGCCTCGTCATAGCCGTCCTGCGCTACTTCCTGATGCGCCAGGATGGAGTTGGTGTAAGTGCTGACGGATTTGGCGCGGCACATGTTGATGTTGACGTGATGGCGGGTGAAGCTGGAGGTTTTTACGCGTATGCCTTTTTCCATACCTTCTTCGCCCAGGTAGGATCCCCACGGCCAGGCCGCGATAGCCACATGGGTGCTGAGAGTAGTGGCGGCGATGCCCATGGCTTCCGAACCGTAAAATACGATGGGGCGAATGTAGCAGGAATCCAGTTTGTTGGCGCGCACCACTTCGAGCTGCGCGGCCATCAGCGTTTCTTTATCGAACGGCATCTTCATCTTGAAGATGAAGGCCGAATTGAACAGGCGGTCGGTATGTTCCTGCAGGCGGAAGATGGCTGTGCCGCGAGCCGTCTTGTAGGCGCGCACACCCTCGAACACGCCCATGCCGTAATGCAGCGTGTGAGTCAGCACATGGGTCGTGGCCTCGCGCCAGGGTACGAGTTTGCCGTCATACCAGATAAAGCCGTCACGGTCAGCCATGGACATGGTTGGATTTCCTCAAAGAGTGTCGCAAAGGGCGTAATTCTAACTTCTTCCGCGCCGTTTATGAAGCGCTTATAGCGAATTGTAGTGATCGAATGGATAGTTTTTTCTTTCCGGCGCGGTTCATGTATCATTGCTTGCAATCACAGATTTGACCGTGACGTTAGTTTAAAGGGCATCTCTATAAAGGGGAGAAATATGGCTGAGCTGTCTGGGGCACTCGAAATCACCGGGGAAGCGGTGGATGCAGAGGAAGATAAGCTGCGCAGGAGCTTGTTGATTTTCGCCTGTGCCCTGATGAATTTTTCAGTCATGGTGTGGTTGGCGATCTATTGGCTGATGGGCTTGCATTTCTCCACCAACTTTCCGCTGGCCTATCAACTGGTTTCCATCTCCTCGTTGATTTATTTCCTTAAGACCGGCAATTTTGTCGTATTCCGTTTTATTCAGTTGAGCCTATTTTTGTTTGTACCGTTTGCCATGCAGTGGAGTATCGGCAGTTCTGCCACCTCCAGCGGGTTGATGCTGTGGGCGTTACTCGCTCCGGTGGGGGCGGTGGTGGTATCAGGCTGGCGAGAATCTATCCCTTGGTTTATTGCTTACATCGCGCTGACTGCGGTGTCCGGGTTTTTTGATTACTTCCTGGGGGCGGGCGAGCTGAGCGGTGTTCCAATGCAGACCGTGGGCGTGTTTTTTGCGCTGAACTTTGCCGCGTTGTCCTCCATCATTTATTTCCTTGTCCGTTATTTCGTGCTGGGATCTGAAAAAATAAAAAGCCAACTCAGCCGGCAGCACATCTTGCTGGTCGAGGAGCAAAATAAATCCGAACAACTGCTGCTTAACGTACTGCCGTCGCATATCGCATTGCGCCTGAAGAACCAGCAAGGATTGATTGCCGATGACCATCCCGATGTGACGATCATGTTTGCTGATCTGGTTGGTTTTACCCGGCTTGCCGCGCAGCTACCGCCGGAAGAGATGGTGAGTTTGCTGAACACGGTTTTTTCCGGGTTTGACGAGTTATCTGAGAAGTACGGCCTAGAGAAAATCAAGACCATAGGGGATGCTTATATGGTGGCGGGCGGGCTGACACGCGAACCACGGGAATATGTCGGCAACATCGCCGATATGGCTTTGGATATACGCGAGTTCGTTGCCCGTCACCCCGATCTGTCCAAGCATAACATGGGTGTCCATATAGGCATCGCCACCGGGCCGGTCGTGGCCGGGGTGGTCGGCGCCAAGCGTTTTATTTATGACCTGTGGGGCGATACCGTCAACATTGCCAGCCGCCTGACTGACGGTGCCGTGTCAGGGAGTATCCTGGTGGACAAAGCGACCTACAATCGCTTGCGCCAGCACTATCTGTTTGACCCACTCGTGATGGTAAAGATGAAGGGCAGGGGTGAAGTGGCCGCGCATCGCTTAACCGGTAAGCTTGCTTAGCGCGTTTCCCCCAGCAAATTTTGCCACAATGCCGTGACGGGTGCGGTGTCTATTTCTTGCACATCGATGCGGCACGGCGACTGGTTGTTCAGCCGCATCTTGTGCTGTAATGCGCGCAGCCTGCGGTAAATGTCGCACACTTCCTGCGCTGACCTTGCGTCTACCAAACCCAGTTTTCCGGCGAGCATCAGCAGTGCCAGACTGCCGCTGTTGGCAGTCAATTCCGGGTGGACGTGAGCATGCGCCAGTATCATAAATTGCACCATGAACTCGATATCCACCATGCCGCCGCGATCATGCTTGAGGTCGAACAGGCCGCTGTTATTCGGGTGGGCGTCCAGCATCTTCTGCCGCATGGCCACGATTTCCTGGCGCAGCGCTTCCAGTTCACGCGGTTTGCGCAGCACCTCGTTACGGATGGTTTCAAACTGCCTGCCCACGCGGGTATCCCCGGCACAAAAACGCGCTCGGGTCAGTGCCTGGTGTTCCCACACCCAGGCGTGTTGCAGCTGGTATTCTGTGAATGCGGCAATGGAGCTGACCAGCAGGCCGCTGGCGCCATTCGGACGCAGGCGCAAATCGGTTTCGTACAGGCGTCCGGCTGAGGTATAGCTGCCCAACTGAGTGTTGATGCGCTGCGCCAGTCTGGCGTAGATTTCTGCCGCGTCAGGATGCGGGTCGTCGTACAGAAAAATCAGATCGAGATCGGCCGCGTAGCCCAGTTCGCGGCCACCCAGTTTGCCATAGGCGATGATGGCGAATTGCGCCTGTGGCTGGTGTTTCTTGCGCGCATCGCGCCAACTTAGTTGCAACACCTGGCGTAGGATCAGGTCGGCCAGATCGCTGAGATGATCGCTCAGCTTTTCCAGCGGCAACAGCCCGTGCAAGTCCATCGCCAGCAAATGAAAGACCTGGCTGTGCTGGAACTGGCGCAGCACATCCATTTGTCGTTCGGTATCGGTCGCGCACGCCGCCAGCTGTTCCTGTAAGTCGGTGTCGAGCACCGGCCAGTCGGGTGCGCGGTAGATTTCTCGTGCATCCAGTAATTCATCCAGTAGCATGGGGTGCTGAATCAGGTACTCGCAAGCCCATTCACTGGCGCTGGCAATGTTTACCAATCGTTCCAGCACCTGCGGGTATTCCGCCAGAAAGGCCAGATAAGAGGCGCGGCGGCTGATGCTTTCCAGTAGTTTTAGAACGCGTGGCAAGGTCTGGTCGCGGTTATCGGCGCTGACACATTGTGAAATGAATTGCGGGATCAGCTTGTCCAGTCGTTGCCGACTACTGTCGGGCAATTGACGGTAGCGCGCGCTGTCACGAATCTGCAGCAACTGCCCGGCCAGATTCATGGCATCGATGTAACCCAGTTCACCCAGACCATCGCGCAATTCTTCCGCGTTCATATTGTCGCGCCACAGGGTGCTTTCCGGGGCGTCGCTTTGCTGCGTGCTGAAAATCTGCGCGAACTGTGCGCTGACCAGCGTGCGGTGGTGGTTTAATTGTTCCAGCATGGCGCCGTAATCGGGATAGCCCATGCCTGCCGCGATCAGCGCCTGATCGGCTGGATTTTCCGGCAAGTCTTGCGTTTGCTGGTCATCCAGGTATTGCAGGCGGTGTTCCAGGTTGCGCAAAAAAATATAGG
Source organism: Gallionellaceae bacterium (assembly GCA_009885195.1). Lineage (GTDB taxonomy): Bacteria > Pseudomonadota > Gammaproteobacteria > Burkholderiales > Gallionellaceae > Nitrotoga. Next base: position 720 of record VFLG01000082.1, on the reverse strand, counting down.
CCGAGCGTAAATCGGCCACGGTTTCAGGTGTGAGCTGGCCGTTCTTGCCCAGATATTGCAACACTTGCAGAGTGGGACGGATGCGCAGTCCGGCATCGCGCCCGCCGCGTATCAACTGGAACACCTGGGCGATGAATTCGATTTCGCGTATGCCTCCCGGCCCCAGCTTGATATTGTTGAGACGGTCGCGCCGTTGCACCTCCTGGCGGATTTGCGCATGCAATTTGCGCATGGATTCGAACGCGCCGAAGTCGAGATATTTGCGGAATATAAAGGGTTGCGTGAGCTGCGTCAGCCCCGTGTCGTCGGACGGAGATACGACGCGCGCCTTGATCCAGGCGTAGCGCTCCCATTCGCGTCCTTGTTCCACCAGATATTCCTCCAGTGCCGCGAAGCTCATTGCCAAGGGGCCACTATCCCCGTAGGGACGCAAACGCATGTCTACCCGGAACACATAGCCATCTTCGGTCAGATCGCCGATCAGGGCGATCAGGCGACGCCCGAGTTTGGAAAAGAATTCGTGGTTGCTGATAGAGCGTGCAGCATTGGTGTCGCCGTCTTCGGCATAGACAAAAATCAGATCAATGTCAGAAGAAACATTGAGCTCTCGTCCGCCCAGTTTGCCCATGCCGATCACCAGTAATTCCTGATGTGTTCCGCTGAGCGCGCCTATAGGTTGACCATATTGCGCCACCAGCGCCCGCATCACGAAAGCCTGGG
>VFLG01000059.1 GCA_009885195.1 Gallionellaceae bacterium | reverse complement strand
TGGTGGGCCCCCCGAGAGTCGAACTCGGCACCAACGGATTATGAGTCCGCTGCTCTAACCAACATGAGCTAGAGGCCCAATGAAAACTGGCCGGGTGAGCCGGCCAGTTTCGGTAACGTTTTATTCGTTTTCGAGGAAGCTCTTCAGTTTTTCCGAGCGCGAAGGGTGGCGCAATTTGCGCAACGCTTTGGCTTCTATCTGGCGGATACGCTCGCGGGTCACGTCAAACTGTTTGCCCACCTCTTCCAAGGTGTGGTCGGTATTCATCTCGATACCAAAACGCATGCGCAATACCTTGGCTTCGCGTGGGGTAAGCGAATCAAGGATATCTTTAGTAACATTACGCAAACTGTCATACACCGCAGCCTCAATCGGCGCCAGGGTATTGAAATCCTCGATAAAATCACCCAAATGTGAATCGTCATCGTCGCCCACGGGGGTTTCCATGGAGATCGGTTCCTTGGCAATCTTCAGTATCTTGCGTATCTTGTCTTCCGGCATTTCCATCTTCAGCGCCATGGTTGCGGCATCCGCTTCAAGGCCAGTTTCCTGCAAAATTTGCCGCGAAATACGGTTCATTTTATTGATGGTTTCAATCATGTGTACCGGGATACGGATGGTGCGCGCCTGATCCGCAATGGAACGGGTGATGGCCTGACGTATCCACCATGTGGCATAAGTCGAGAACTTATAACCGCGACGATATTCGAATTTATCTACCGCCTTCATCAGGCCAATATTGCCTTCCTGGATCAGATCGAGAAACTGCAAGCCGCGATTGGTGTATTTTTTGGCGATGGAAATGACCAGACGCAGGTTTGCCTCAATCATGTCGCGCTTGGCACCGCGCGCCTTGGCTTCGCCGTTGGTCATCTGCTTGTTGATTTCCTTCAGGTCGCGTATGGGAATGCCCACGCGCTGCTGCAAATCGAGCATCTTCTGCTGCTGCTCGATAATGTCAGCCTGGAAGCGCATTAACGTTTCGCTGTAAGGTTTCTTGGCCGCCACTTCGCGCGCCACCCAGTCGAGACGCTCTTCGTTGCCGACGAAGGTTTTGATGAAATGAGGGCGCGGCATGCGTGCCTTGGTGACACACAAATTCTGAATATTGCGCTCATGGCCGCGCACTTCTTCCACTAAATGGCGCAAGGTATCGCACAGCGCATCAACCTGCTTGGCGGAAAAACGGAATTGCGTCAACTCGGCTGAAATCTGCCCTTGCAATTTATCGTACTGCTTGCTGCGGTAACCGTGCTTCTCGTAGGCCTTGCCGATCTTGATGAACAGTCCGCGAATGATAGCGAAGCGTTCCAGCGCATCAACCTTGAGCTTGGCCAGATTGGCTGCCGCAATGGCCTCGGTATCTTCCTCGCTCTCCTCCACGGCCTCCAAGGCCTCATCTTCTTCCACGGCCTCACCGCCAAGACCATTGGTCGCCATAGACTCATCGGCAGTTTCAATGAAGCCATCGACAATTTCGTCTATGCGCAATTCATCGCGTTCGACTTTATCAACCAGCGACAGAATCTCAGCGATGGTGGTTGGGCAGGAGGAAATTGCCATAATCATGTGCTTGAGGCCTTCCTCAATGCGCTTGGCTATGACGATTTCATCCTCGCGCGTGAGCAAGCCCACCGTGCCCATTTCGCGCATATACATGCGCACCGGGTCGGTGGTGCGGCCAAACTCCGAATCCACCGTGGAAAGCGCCGCTTCGGCGGCTTCCACCGCATCTTCGTCGGCCACCACGGGCGCCACATCCGACATGATCTGGTTTTCGGCATCCGGCGCCTCATCGCACACGGTAATACCCATGTCGTTGATCATGCTGACCACACCTTCGATTTGCTCAGCTTCCAGCATCTCGGGCAAATGATCGTTGATTTCGCCGTAGGTCAGATAGCCGCGTTCCTTGCCCAAGACAATCAATGCCTTCAGACGGGTACGCCGCGCCTCAATGTCCTGCAATTGCTCTGCGGGGCTGGCAATCTGTTTAGCGATCGCCGCCTGCTTGGCGTTGGCCGCCGCCTGTTTGGCGGTGACGGTTTTTTTCTTGCCTTGCTGAGTCGCCATAGCGGTGGATTCCCAGTTAATGTTAATTAGGTTAAATAAATTACGGAGCAACGCATTGTTTGCGTTAACACAATGCGGCGTAAAAGGGCGCGGATTATACCTGATTTTGGCAAATCTTTCAGCCGACTCTGCGCTGTGCCGCTAAGGAAACACGGATTTATTCGGTTTTGTCATTCCCGCGAAGGCGAGAATCCAGTCAAATCAAGCGGCTGGATCCCCGCCTTCGCGGGGATGACGAATGAATCTGCGTTTCCCTAATTCTACGTATAGCGCCAGTTCTTGTTCATTCAGTCCTTTTAGCCCCACACCCAAGTCTTTCACTTTGGCATTCAATTCCTGCAATTGTTGTCTGTGTTTTCCCTCGCGCAGGCTGGCCAACACCCCTTGGAACTCTGCGGCCACATCAAATTCTCCACTCCATTGCATGATCTCGGCTTGCTCTGCGGCCAATAACAATTCATAAAGCGACCCCTGAAAATGTTGGATCATGGCGGCAGTACTCACCGCACCTTGTTGTGTGAGTAACCACTCAGCCAGTGCCGCAATCGCAGCCGCCTCGGTACCGTCTGCCTCCCAATCAAGCGGCAATTCACGCGCCAGATCAGGCTGAAACAACAAACAGCGTAGCAGTACCCGCAAATTGGATGCGACTGGGCGCGCTGCCTTTTGCGGCGCGCGGCGCGCAGGTAGTCCGACCGGTTTGATGGCATACAGCGCTTCCAGCTCCGCCTGAGTAACGCCTGCCAGCGCCGCCACTTCCTTGCGCAACAGCAGTGCGGTGGCGGGGGCAGAAATAACTGTCAGCAATGGCTTGGCGCGCTGCAACAAGACAGTACGTCCTTCCTGGGTGCGCAGGTCAACCTGACCGGATAATTCGCGCAGTAAATAAGCGGACAATGGCAATGCGTCTTGCAGCAACTTCTCAAATGCGGCGCTGCCATGTTCGCGCACGAAACTGTCAGGGTCGTGTTCAGGCGGCAGAAATAAAAATCCGATATGTTTGCCATCCACCAGTTGCGGCAGCGCATTCTCCAGCGCACGCCACGCCGCGCGCTGACCGGCGGCATCTCCGTCGAAACAGAACACCACTTTATCGGTCAGGCGCAGCAGCTTCTGCACATGATAGGGCGTAGTCGCCGTACCCAGGGTGGCGACCGCGTATTCGATCCCATGCTGGGCCAACGCCACCACATCCATATAACCTTCCACCACCAGCACCTGGCGGCTGGCGCGTATCGCTTTCTGCGCCTGAAACAGGCCATAAAGCTCATGCCCCTTCTCGAACAAGGTGGTCTCCGGCGAGTTCAAATATTTGGGTTCGCCCGTATCTAACACCCGCCCGCCAAAACCGATCACCTGGCCGCGTGTGTTGACGATGGGAAACATGATGCGGTCGCGGAAACGGTCGTAGCGCTTGCCCTCGTCGTTCTCGATCACCAGACCGGTTTCCAGCAGACTGCTGTGCTGATAATCGGACACTATGCTTTGCAGATTTTGCCAGCCGTCCGGCGCATAGCCAATGCCGAAACGAGCCGCAATATCACCGCTCAAGCCACGCTGCTTCAGATAATCAATAGCGCGTGGCGACTGCTTAAGCTGATCACGATAATAGCGCGTGGCGGACTGCATCACTTCATACAAGTCGGGCGCGGCCTTGTGCTGCACCTGCCCTGGCACAGACGTTTCGCGCGGCACGGTCATGCCGGCAGCGCGAGCCAGCTCTTCCACTGCATCGATGAAACCCAGTCCGGTATGTTCCATCAAAAAGCCGATGGCCGTGCCGTGCGCGCCGCAGCCGAAGCAATGATAAAACTGCTTGCTCTGACTAACCGTAAACGAGGGGGATTTTTCGTTGTGAAAGGGACAGCAGGCAACAAAATTGGCGCCTGTTTTTTTAAGCGGGACGTAACGCTCAATCACGTCCACGATGTCGATGCGGTTGAGCAAATCCTGAATGAAGCTTTTTGGAATCATCCTGGCTCCGCTCCCGCGTGTAGGCTGGGGTGAGGCACGAACCCCAGCATGTTCGAGGTCATCAAACGCTGGGGTTCGCGTTGCTCACCACCAGCCTACGCATTAGGTAAAATTTATTGGGACAAACGCGCCTTCACCAAGGCCGAAACCTTGCCCATATCAGCGCGTCCAGCCAATTGTGGCTTAAGTAAGGCAATCACCTTGCCCATTTCCTGCGGTGACTTGGCGCCACTGCTGGCGATAGCTGCTGCCACAGCCGTCGCTATTTCTGCCTCGGTCATCGGCTGCGGCATATAGGTCTGCAACACGCTGATTTCAAATTTCTCGATATCCGCCAACTCCTGCCGGGCAGCTGCCTCAAACTGGGAAATCGAATCGCGCCGCTGCTTGATCATCTTGTCAATGATCGTCACTATATCGGCATCAGATAATTCGATGCGCTCATCCACCTCACGCTGCTTCATGGCGGACAGCAGCAGACGGATAGCACCAAGGCGCGCCGTATCCCTGGCGCGCATGGCCGTCTTCATATCTTCTGTGATCTGTTGCTTCAGGCTCATAGATGCTTCAATCTCACGGGCAAAGGCGCAGGCTACGCATAAATGCAGCGCGGACTGCGCCGGAGATCAGTACAGCTTGGGGGGCAGAATCTGGCTGCGCAAGCGCTTGTAGTGGCGCTTTACGGCAGCAGCCAGCTTGCGCTTGCGTTCTGCAGTAGGTTTTTCATAGAACTCGCGGGCGCGTAATTCAGTCAGCAAACCAGTCTTTTCCACCGAACGCTTGAACCGGCGCATGGCCACTTCAAACGGCTCGTTTTCTTTAACGCGTACAGTCGTCATGAACAAACTACCCTTCAACAAAAATTAAGGCCGCGATTCTACCAAAATAACCCCCTGTTCCACAACCTGAATTTAGGGGCTGCTTTTGGGGCCGCCGCGAACACCCGCTTTATTGCCGATCTTGCTTTCCTTGCCCGCCAGCAAATTCTGTATATTGCTCTTGTGGCGCCAGATCAGCAGCAGCGATATGAGCGCCGAGACCAGCACATATTCGAGCGGCAAGGACAGCAGCACGGCGTAGACCGGCGCGGCCAGCGCAGCGAGTAGTGCCGCCAGCGAAGACAGGCGAAATATCAGCGCAACCACTATCCAGGTAGCCAGTGCTGCCACACCCAACCAGACATTCAACGCCAGCAGCACGCCCAGCGCGGTGGCTACACCCTTGCCGCCCTTGAAACGCAGAAACACCGGAAACAAATGGCCGAGGAATACCGCCAGTGCTACAGCAGCCACCAGCAGCAACGCATTGCCGTCATGCGGTGCGTAATTTTGCGCCAGACTAACCGCCAGCCAGCCCTTGGCTGCATCACCCAATAAGGTCAGCACCGCAGCCAATTTCTTGCCACTACGCAGCACATTGGTTGCGCCCGGATTGTGCGAACCGTAGGTGCGCGGGTCGGGCAAGCGGAATGCCTTGCTCATCAACACCGCAAAAGAAACCGAACCCAACAGATAGGCGACGATTACAAAAATTATAGTCAACATCAGGAATGCCTTAGAATTGCGCAGTTGAGAATTTTACGCGAAACTCGAGGCAACCACACAACTGCGCCCATATATCAACCTTCACCGCCTCAGCCGATTCGACCCTGCATGTAGCATGGTCGCTACGCAACCGGCGATTGTCGATGGAATAAATATCCTATACACTGCTTTCAGCTATTGGCTTTAGGGCACTCCAAAAAATGGAGGGATTAAAAACATAGCCTTTCTCGACATAGCTATCGTGCAATCATTTCTGGACATAAATTTTCAGATATCAAATAAGGAGTAACCATGCAAAATCCATTAGATTCATTATGGGGTACCGTCATTTCCGGCTTTGTATTAACCGCCGTTTTGGTTCAATTGGTTCATGCATTAATCTGAGCGTTCGCCAGATGATGCATTTTTAAACAATTTTCTCTATTGGGAGTGACAAATGGATTACGTACCAGGAATTATGCGTTGGCTGCACTTGATGGCAGGCGTTATGTGGATAGGTTTATTGTATTATTTCAACTTCGTCCAGGTTGCAGCGCTTAAAGCTGCAGCGAGTGACAATACTGCATCCGGCATTACCAAACATGTAGCACCCCGCGCGCTGTTTTATTTCCGCTGGTCTGCTTTGGTAACCTGGCTTGCCGGAGTGGGCTTGCTTGGACCGAATTTTATCGCAGCATTTACCTTGCAGCCTAGCCATGCGGCTATTGGTGTCGGTGCCTGGCTCGGCACCATCATGTTGCTCAATGTATGGGGCTTGATCTGGCCAAACCAGAAAAAAGTTCTCGGACTCAAGCCGGCAACCGACGAGCAGAAAAATAAAGCGCGCCGAATCGCCTTTCTGGCTTCGCGCACCAACACCATGCTGTCGATTCCGATGTTATTTTTTATGGCTGCCGGGGCGCATCCTGCTATCTACGGATTCTAGTTTCAAGGGGCTCTTAGTTTCAGGGCTGCGTTACAGCGGCTCATCACATCGAGCCATGGGTAGCAACTGCTTGCCTTGCCACTCGAAATGATATTCAGTCGTCACGCACGCACTCTTTCTATTGACCAGAGAGCTGACAGTCAGTAGTATGGCGGCCTTGTCAATTCCCTGATAGCTCAGTTGGTAGAGCGACGGACTGTTAATCCGCAGGTCCCTGGTTCGAGTCCAGGTCGGGGAGCCAGGTTTAGAATCATGCACTTAGGCCACCCATCGAGGTGGCTTTTTTGTATTTTGGGAGCCGATTTAGGGATCGGTATTCAAGTAGTCCGTGGGTCTATCGAAGGCGAAGCTGAAGTCGCCATAGATTCCCAAGATAAATTGTACTGCGACTTGAGGTGGTGGCAAATGAGGTATCGGCACTACAAGGGCGGCATCTACGAATTTGTTTGCGAGGCGAGGCTGGAATCCGACCCCGATGTCATCATGATCGTATACAAGGCTACTGACGGTTCAATCTGGACGCGGCCCAAAGAAATATTCTTTGAATTTGTGGAGCATGAAGGCAAGACAGTACAGAGGTTCATTCCAATCATCTGACAGCCATCACCTACTCACCCTGAGTACAAATAACAACCGCCGAACCATCTTCAGCACAATCTGTTAAATATTCAAAGGATTCACTTCTTCCGAAAGCGGTCGGTCGCCAAGTGGTGCAATCGACACGTTGCGGATGTTCAGGCTGAGCAGCCCGACTGACCCCTTCTCGGTGCCGCCGCTCGCAGGCAATCAGATTTGTCGTCCGGGAGCGTCTGCTTCTTGGGTACTATAGAGCAGGCATCTTGGCACCTTAATGACTACCTGTTACCACGCCCTTCGTAAGCCATGCGGATCAGTGGCTTTGCGAGGTCAAGGTCGGCTGCGTTGGAGATGGCCAGCTCTAGGTTGCCGGTACCCCAATGGCCGCTCTGGCTGACATCGCGGGCGACGGCGGGGAGCGGGGCAAGCTTGGCGGGGTTCAAATTCAGATAGAGCAGCAGGCGGTTTTTCTGGATCACTACCGAGGTGAAATTCTTCAGGCGCTTGAAGGCGACATAGAGCTTCAGCTCCTTCTTCTGCACATCGTCACCCAGCGAAATGATGTAATCCTCCAGCGATGCCAACACTTCCCGCAGCGGGTCGGAAATTGACTCCAGGCACTCCGCGTAGGTCTTGTCACCTGTGGCGGCTTTTCCCTTGTCGCTTGCCGCCTTGCTGGATTTGCCACCCTTCATTCCGGCAGCACCGCCGTTACCGGCGCTGATTGCATTCGCCAGCTCCAGCAACAACAGTTCATCGCCAAACAGACGGTAGCGGATCAGCTCGATGTTGCGGTTGATCTGCTGCACCGCGTGCGCGTCATATTTGGTGAAGTCCGCCGCAATGCACACCAGGCGCGGCGCGCTCCAGTCGATACGGTCGGCGGCTTCATGGCCCAACTGCTTGGTCACCAGGCGCTCAAAATCGCCGCGATGATCCATCAGCCAGTCCAAATAGAACAGCCCCTGATTGATCACGTTCTCGCCTGTGGAGCGCTTGTATTCGAGAATCGCCGGGCAATCGTTCTCGTCCAGCCCAAGCGTGTCGATACGACCGGCGTGAGTTTTTCCGGTGGAATATTCGCTGGCAAGGAAGCGAATGCCGAGCAGCGGTTCGAGGTTGTTCTCGATCAGCGTTTGCAGCGGTTTTTCGAGATCGGAGGCGTCGCCTTGCAGCTCGGAGGCTTGGCCTTGGGTGAGGCGGAATAGTTTGATGTCGCTCATGATCAAGTCTCCTAACGCCAATCTATCTCCTACGCAGAAG
>VFLG01000007.1 GCA_009885195.1 Gallionellaceae bacterium | reverse complement strand
TTGTAACACGGGAGCAATTCACCTTTTCGGTGAAACTAAAAAATGTGGAGAAACCGCGTCTCTCTCTGTGTTCTCTGTGAACTCTGTGGCTTGAACTGCGGTTTTTAGGTTCAAATGGAATTTTTATGACTAAGCCCCTGGATTTGGTTTTTCTGTGGCACATGCACCAGCCGGACTATCGCGATTCCGCCACCGGTGATTTTCTGTTGCCGTGGGTCTATCTGCACGCCATCAAGGATTACACTGACATGGCTTATCATCTGGAGCAGCATCCGCAGGTGAAAGCCGTGGTGAATTTTGTGCCGGTGTTGCTGGATCAGCTGGAGGATTACCAGCAGCATTTCGCCAGCGGACAGATACGCGATCCACTGTTGCGGCTGCTGGCGCGCGAGAATCTCAATGATCTGAGCGTAGCGGAACGCGAGCTGGTGCTGGACAGTTGTTTTCGCAGCAACCATCACAAAATGGTCGCGCCCTATCCTGCCTATAAGCGCTTGTCCGACCTGTTCAAAATGCTCGAACCGGACGGCAGCGTGGCGCTTGCCTACCTGTCTGGGCAATATATGGCCGACCTGCTGACCTGGTACCACCTGGTGTGGTGTGGCGAGAGCTTGCGCCGCGAACACGATCTGCTTATCCAGTTGATGAGCAAGGATGAAAACTTCACCCATGCCGATCGAAAAAAACTGTTCGATCTGATTGGTCAGACATTGCAGGACATTATTCCGCGCTACCGCAAGCTGGCCGAAAGCGGGCAAATCGAGCTTTCCACGACGCCGCATTATCATCCGCTCGCGCCGCTGCTGCTTGATTTTAACAGCGCGCTGGAAAGTGCACCGGGCAGCAGCCTGCCGCAATCTCAGCGCTATCCCGGCGGTAAAAGTCGTGTTCAGGCGCATATTGTTTCCGCCAAAGAAAGCCATCAGACACGCTTTGGAGCTGCCCCGCAGGGGATATGGCCGGCAGAAGGCTCGGTTTCAACGGCGCTGCTGGAGTTGCTGGCGGAGCAGGAATGCCGCTGGACAGCGAGCGGACAGGGGGTGTTGGCCAACAGCTTGCGTAGTGCGGGACAACCTGCCGAGCACCGCTGGCAATACCTGTACCGGCCTTATCGCCTGCACGGCGCGGCCAATAGTGTGCGTTGCTTCTTCCGGGATGATCTGCTTTCCGATTCAATTGGTTTTGAATATTCAAGTTGGAATGGCTATGACGCCGCGCAGCATTTTGTGGCGCAGCTCGAAACCATTGCGCAGCAAGCACCCACGGACGAAACGCCGCTGGTCAGCATCATTCTGGATGGGGAAAACGCATGGGAATATTATCCATACAACGGCTATCACTTCCTCAACGATTTGTATTCCCTATTGGAGTCTCATCCGGCCATTCACACCACGACCTATAGCGGCTATCTGGATCGGCTTGATGATGCAAAAAAACACCCGGAACAGTCTCGGCATGAAGGTCTTGCCCAGATTAATAGTCCTGCCAGGGAAGGAGAGTTGCCGCGCCTGGTTGCGGGTAGCTGGGTATATGGCACTTTTTCCACCTGGATAGGTTCGCCGGACAAGAACCGCGCCTGGGATTTATTGTGCCTGGCAAAACAAAGTTACGATCTGGTGATGGTCAGCGACCACCTGAATAAAGCCGAGAAACAGGCCGCAGAAAAACAGCTGGCCTCTTGCGAAAGCTCGGACTGGTTCTGGTGGTTCGGCGATTACAATCCATCCCATGCGGTGGATAGCTTCGACCACTTGTTCCGCCACAATTTAATGCGTCTTTACCAGCTGTTGAAGTTGCCGGCTCCGGTGGCGCTGGACACCCCGATCAGCCACGGCGGTGGCACGCCTGAAGCAGGCGGAGCAATGCGTCGCGGCTCCTGATTGAACCTGGCATGTTGACGAATCGAGCCAGCGGCATATTGCTGCATCCCACATCGCTTCCGGGTGCGTTCGGTTCGGGCGTCTTCGGCTCGGGCGCATGCAAGTTTGTCGACTGGCTGGTAGATGCCGGTCAGACTTATTGGCAAGTTTTGCCCCTTGGTGAAGTCGGCCCGGGAAATTCCCCGTACATGAGCAGCTCTGCCTTCGCCGGCGGCCTGCACATGATCGATCTGGCTGAATTGGTCAGCCACGGTTGGCTCAGTCACAACGATCTGAAACCGCATCCGGAATTTCGCGCTGACCGGGTAGATTTCGCGCTCACACAACCGTTTCGCATGGAACGGTTGCGCCGCGCTGCCAGGAATTTTTTTGCAGCACACCATGACGATGTGTTCTGGTTGTATGAAGAATTTTGCAGCGCGGAAAGTGTGTGGTTGGATGACTACGCATTATTCATGACCATAGCCGGGCGTGAACATGGGCGCGCATGGAATCAGTGGCCGCACAATTTGGCGCACCGGGATCCGCAAGCACTACTCAGTATCAAAATATCCTACCCTGATGAAATTAGCTTCTGGAAATTCTGCCAATGGTGCTATGCGCGCCAATGGTCCAAATTGAAAAAATATGCCAACGGGCGTGGGGTTAAAATTATCGGCGATGTGCCGATATTTGTGGCCTATCAAAGCGCCGATGTATGGGCGCACCAGGGCTTGTTTGAGCTGGACGAAAATGGACGCCCCACAGTCGTTGCCGGCGTGCCGCCCGATTACTTCAGCGAGACCGGACAACTCTGGGGCAATCCGCTCTATCGTTGGCACATCCATGAAGAAACCGGATATGCGTGGTGGATAGCACGTTTGCGCCATGCGCTGCAACTGGCCGACCTGGTGCGCGTCGATCATTTTCGGGGCTTTGCGGCATACTGGGAAATACCGGCAGATGCGCCCGATGCGATAGGCGGAAAGTGGGTGCCAGGCCCCGGTGCAAAACTATTCGAGGCATTCAAACAAGCTTGTCCGCACCTGCCCGTCATCGCCGAAGACCTCGGTCTGATCACCCCTGATGTGTTTGAACTGCGCGATAAATTCAAGCTGCCGGGCATGCGTGTCCTGCAATTCGCATTTGGCGACAATGAAGACAACCATTTTTTACCGCACCACTACATAGCTAATACGGTTGCTTATACGGGCACGCACGACAACGATACCTCCATCGGCTGGTGGAACACCCTGCCCGATCATCAGAGAGCTTTCGTACAGCGCTATCTCGGCAGTGACGGGCACGCGATTAATTGGGACATGATGCACGCCCTGTCACGCTCCGTAGCCAAACTGGTCATCTTCCCCATGCAGGATGTGCTGGGACTATCCAGCGAGCATCGCATGAACTTCCCCGGCAAGTCGGATGGAAACTGGGAATGGCGGTTTTCATGGGATCAGATTCAGCCGAAGCATACACTGGCGTTGGCGGAAATGGCTGCGGCAGATGGTCGCGGTCTGGTAGTTAAATAAAAGTGGGGGGGTCGGGACATCGTAACGATGAATGCCATGTCCGCCGGGTGTATCATTAGCAGCGCATCAAGGTTATTGCCCAACCTGAACATGGAGTGATTAAAATGATTACCACCCAACCAGATACAGATGAAGAAGGGTTGCTGCGAAAAATTGTGGACGTGATCGTCCGTGAGAGATCGCCGCAAGCCGTTATTTTGTTCGGGTCAAGGGCGAGGGGAGATGCACAGGCAGATTCTGACGTGGATTTGCTAATCAGTGATGCCATAGCACAATATTTTTTGCCAACTGCTTTTCCAGGTTCATAGCTATCACCTCTCCTGTGTGTCAAGCCCGGCCTGCGCGGCACGCGCGAGCCGGTCGCACACCGCCCGCCAGGCGGCTTCGTGCGGCAATGCTTCGACAAGGAGGCGATCAACATGCAGCGCATCGAGCACGCGCAACCGTGCGTACAGCTCGTGCGCGTAACTGCCCGGGTCGGGCGGCATGACCTGCCATGCGCATTGGACGTGCGGTGTTGCGGCGGAACGAGCCAGCACCGCCACGCGCTCACCGTTGTCAAGACACCGTTTTATTTCGGCTGGTAAGTCATCGGGTGCGATGAGCACGAGCGGCGTTCGCGGCGCGTAATGGGCAGGCAGCGCGCCGGGCGAACGCGGCGCATCGTCCGACGCTGCGGCGAGCGGCTCGCCCAACACGTCCTCAATCTCGGCGGCGGTGATGGCGCCAGGACGCAGCAGCCTTGGATAGCCCCCGCTCAAATCGAGAATGGTGGACTCGATCCCCACCCGGCATGGTCCGCCGTCCAATACATAATCCACGGACGCACCCAACTCCGCACGCACATGCGCTGCGGTAGTAGGCGAGAGCCGCCCGAAGCGGTTGGCCGAAGGCGCGGCGATGCCGCCGCCGAAAGCCGCAAGCAACGCCAGCGCCACGGGATGATCGGGCATGCGCAGGCCGACCGTATCCTGGCCGCCGGTCACGGCATCGGGCACGCACGCGGCGCGCTTGAGGATGAGCGTGAGCGGCCCCGGCCAGAAGCGTTGCGCGAGCCGCCAGGCCGACGGCGGGATGTCTGCGGCCCAG
>VFLG01000017.1 GCA_009885195.1 Gallionellaceae bacterium | reverse complement strand
GGCCGTCGGCTCCAGCAGCGGCATGCGGATGTTGCGATAGCCATAGCCTTCCAGCCAGGCGCGCACCACGTCCTCGAACCACAGCCACAGTTGTGCCTCATCCGGCAGGATGTCATTCATGCCTTTTACGGCTTGTAAGGGAGGATTGCTCATTAAATTGTGCCGAAAATTGCCGGTGAAGCGGCTACGGCTTCCCGCCGCGCAACCGTCATTCCGACCCAGAATTTATCAAGGGCGCGATGTTATCAGGAAAGCGGCTATTTCAAAAATTCTTGCAGTAGTCGCGGGGCATGCGTTTGACAATCGCCGCCGACGTAATATATTTACTCCGTAATTACATAGAGGTGGCTAACATGGAAGCTAAACTGATAAGAATCGGCAACTCCAAGGGCATACGTTGTGCCGTAGTGCCTTCGGTTTTTAGTCCGAGGCCATCACGATAGAACCGCAGCGACCTCTCCAAGTCGTCCACGGCTATAGTAATGACAGTGATTCGGGGTTTCATCTGCGATTTTCCCATGAGACATAAAACCAATGGGGTCATGAATCAATGTGAATCTACCAGAACTCATGTAGGGCTGTTATTTCTTAACCGAGTGCCATGAGAGTCTGACCACATTGATTTAGCGATTACGGGTGCTGATTCAGAATGTCTTTTTTTACATCGTAAACAGTTGCGCCCACTTCAAATAAACCCAGCATGGTATGAAAGAGATTATCCTGCGAATATTCATTTCCAGACTTGGCTTTAACCGCATTCCTGTCAACATGGTAGCTTTCCCCAAACCACATTACCGAGCCAACATGAGTTTGCTCATCTGGAGCCATGAAATAAGGCATTCCATGCAGATACAAGCCTTTTTCGCCGAGCGATTCACCGTGGTCACTCATGTATATCATTACAGTTTCAAACTGGGCTGAATTTTGCTTCAGCAGCGCGATAACTTTGGATAAAAAATAGTCTGTATAAAGAATTGCGTTGTCATAAGCATTGCTAATTTCTTCGCGCGTGCAGGTTTCCAGCTGGTTGCTCTTGCATACTGGCGTGAACCGTTCAAATGAGGGTGGGTATCTCTTGTAATAGGCTGGTCCGTGGTTTCCCATCTGGTGCAGGACAATCAAAATATCGCCGTCCTTTTTCCCGGCAATATATTCTTGCAGCCCGGACAACATGCCCTCATCCCTGCATTCAATGTCACACACCGGGTTATTGGCTGCGGTTTTAAAATCCTGATAGGCAGCATCCAAGGCTACGCCCTTGGAGTCTGAATTATTGTCCCGCCACAGGACATTGACCCCAGCATGCTGCAATACATGGATCAGGTTTTGAGTTGACTTTGCTTTGCTGTCGCTGTAATTATCCTTGCCAAAAATGGAAAACATGCACGGCACCGAAACCGCTGTGGAAGTCCCGCATGAGCGCATATTGGAGAAACTTACAATATCTTCCTTTTTCAGAAGGGGATTGGTTTCTCTTGAATATCCATTAAGAGAGAACCGGTCCGCGCGAGCTGCCTCCCCGACAACCAGAATGACCAATTCTTTATCGGTATCAGTGGAGGGTATTTTTGCGTCCATACCTATCGCGTGTAAAACCTTACCCCCAGACCGCGAAGTTTCATTGAGGTATTTGCCGATAGCGTAAACATAATAGGTCGGGTTGGTATAGAGCCTTAATGATTTGTGCTCGCGGAGAAGCGAACTGTAGAATTTACTGAAGACAAGTATGATGGCCACGATAATAAAAATTGAAACTGCGACAATCTTCAACTTGGAAACAAGTTCTGCTTGTAGCGAAGTCTTTTGTACCGTGATTTTGTAGACAGCCACAGAGGGCAGCAAGCCCAGCAACAAAAAATATCCAGCCAGTTTAAATGTAAATAAATCGAGTGATTCGTTGACATCCGTCTGGGCCATATTCTGAATCATCGTGGCGTCTATCACCACGTTATAGCTATCCATGAAATAGCTGGTCAAAGACGACACTATCAGTATCAGGATCAGTACCGGCTTGGTCGCTTTTTTGAACGTGACCAGGCTCAACATCAGTGTAATGAAACTGGCTAGCGCAACAGCCACCGAACCCAATAACACAATATTGCCCAGGTTCGGCGGGTAGATACCGGCAACATTTTTAAAAAACGAAATGTTTCCGAATATCACTAAAAACCACGCGACACCCACTACCAGCCTGGAATTTGTCACGCGCGGATTAAGATGCTGCCTAAAATTGCAAATCAATGGGGTCGGTTTCGATTGATTCATGCAGCAACTGGGATAGAAATGTTTATGGCTAAAGGACGGCTTTCGTTGTGCTCGAGCCGGTCTGCGATAACGCGAAGGGCGAGAACCTCAACCTTGGACATTGCTTCCAGCGATGTCGTGCCGTAAGCAAGGACTCCGGGTAACTCCGGGACTTCCGCCAACCAACGCCCATCTGATTCTTGTTCCTGTTCTATGGTGAAATTCATGCTGCCCTCCTGTTTTGTTCACTTTGATGGCTAAATTCTACTCCGAAAATATTCAGGTATGTCACGCAAACACGGTTCAACACCGGAATAACATCATCCGTTCGTGGCGATGCTTCGACATGCTCAGCACGGGGTACGCCAAGCGTATCGAACCATAACGGATGTATCGAAGCCCAAGGCTACGCGCAAAAGCACCCTTCGATACCTCAGGGCGAACGGTGTAATGAATTATGGAATAATTTAATGGCTAGATTTTCTCCCGCAACTCATCAAGAAAAGATTTGGTTTCATCAGAGTCGGCAAGTATCGCCCCGCTGATCCAGAACACATCCTCAGCACGGCTGCCCAGTGTGTTGATCTTGGCGCGGTGCAGGCGAATGTCGTGCTGATCCATGATCAGTGCGATGCGCGCCAAGAGTCCCGGCCTGTCTCCGGCGATCAGCGTGAGCGCATACCTTCCCTTGTGGTCCGGTTTGATCTCGACTTCGGTGCTGATCGGGAAGTGCTTGAGCTGGCGGCTGACGCGCCCCGTCGCGGCGGGCGCGATCGGTTTGGCCTGCGTGATCTGCTGCGCAAGCTCGAATTCGATGTAGGTCATGAGGTCGCGATATACGGTGTTGCTGCGCATGGCTTCCATGATCTGGAAACTGTTCAGCGCGTAACCATGCCGGGTGGTGTGTATCTTGGCTTCGACGATGGTGTAATTCATTCTTGCGAAAAAATCGCAAATGCGCGCGAACAATGCGCGCTGATCCGGGCAATACACCATCACCTGCAAACCCTCCCCGGCGCGGCTCAAACGCGTCTTCACGATGGCGGTATCGGTATTCGCCTTGAACGCCAGCAAGCGGGTATGCCAGGCGATCTCTTGCGCCTCGTGATCCAGAAAATAACTGTCGTCGAGCTGCGCCCATAACAGTTGGTAGCTGTCCGGTGGCATCGCATAAAGATTGAGCGTGGCAGTTGCTTCGCGGCGTATCTCGCCGAGCTGGTCGGCCACTCTACCATCGCGCAGATAGCGGCGCGTAGCACGGAACAGGTCTTCTATCAGTTTGGCTTTCCAGGCATTCCATACTTTCGGGCTGGTGCCGCGCACATCCGCAACCGTCAGTAGATACAGCGCGACCAGATAGCGGTCGTTTTTTATTTTTCCGACAAAGCTTGCGATGACATCGAGGTCGGACAGGTCTTGTTTTTGCGCGGTGGCGGAAAGAGTAAGGTGATGTTCGACCAGCCACACGATCAGCTCGGTGTCGTCATGGCTGAGTTGGTGCTGTTTGCAGAATAGTTGCGCGTCCTTTTTGCCCAGTTGCGAATGATCGCCGCCGCGTCCCTTGGCGATGTCGTGAAACAGCCCGGCGATATACAGCACTTCAGGACGGGCGAACTCGCTGATCAATTGGCTGCATAACGGGTACTCGTGCGCGAACTCGGGCGCTGCGAAGCGGCGCAGGTTGCGCACCACCATCAGGATGTGTTCATCCACCGTGTAGACATGGAACAGGTCGTGTTGCATCTGCCCGACGATGCGTCCGAACGCGGGAATGTAAGCGCCGAGTATGCCGTATTGATTCATCCGCCGCAGCGCGTGCAGCACCCCTTGCGGCTGGCGCAGTATCTCCATGAAGTTTGCCCGGTTCAGCGGGTCGCGGCGGAATGCCGCGTTGATGTGGTGTTGCGCGCGCCACAGCGCGTGCAGCGTTTTTGCGCTGAGATCGGTCAATTCGGGGTGTTGTTCCATCAGCAGGAACAGTTCGAAGATCGCTGCGGGAGTTTTCTCGAATAGACTCTCATCGCGGACGTCCAGCAATGTTCCGACGACCATGAATCGTTCGTTCAGCGCGCGCAGTTGAGGTTTTTCGCGGAACAGATGGTCATGCAGATTTTGCAGCAGGATGGTGTTGAATTGGCGCACCGCTCTTTTGGTTTGGTAATAGTGTTGCATCAAATGTTCGCTGGCGCGGCGGTTGGCCGATGCTTCTATGCCCATCTGTTCGGCGAGCGGTGTCTGGAACTCGAATATCAAACGGTCTTCGCGCCGTTTGGCGAGGTAATGCAAACGGATGCGCAGGGTTTGCAGCAGCGTGTCGTGCTGTGCGATCTGGCGCGCCTCGGCAGGTGTGATCAAGCCAGCCGCAGCGAGCTCCGTCCAGCGCGTGACTATTCCCGCCGCGCGGCAGATCCAGGTGATGGTTTGCAGATCGCGCAGGCCGCCCGGGCTTTCCTTGAGATTGGGTTCGAGATTGAAATCGGAATCAAGGAAACGTTTGTGGCGCTGCTGTTGCTCGTGCTGTTTGGTGAAATAAAACTTGCGCAGGTCGAGGTGCTGCCGCACGGCATCGTGCAGTTCCCTGAACAGTTCCGCATTGCCGATCAACAGGCGCGCTTCCAGCAAATTGGTCTGCACGGTGATGTCGGCAGATTCGGTCAGGCATTGCGCCACGGTGCGGATGCTGTGGCTGACTTCCAGGCCGATGTCCCACAGCATCCCGATCAAGTCGTGCAGTTTTTTCTGCAAGCCGGTATCCGGCTCGGCATCCAGCAGGATCAGCAGGTCGATGTCCGACTTTGGATACAGCTCGCCGCGCCCGTAGCCACCCACCGCCACGAATGAGATGTTGCCCGGCATGGCAAGCTGTTGCCAGACGTTGCACAGGTATCGGTCGATGAGCTGGCTGTGTGCGCTGAGTAGACGCGCCGCCTTGCCGTGTTGCAGATAGTCGTGTTCGAGAGCCAGCCTGTCGCTGCGCAAGGACTCGCGCAACTCTGCGATAAAATCAGTTGCTCGGTGGGGGAGGGCAGCCATCAGAAACGGTCAGCACTTCAAAGCCGGTTTCGGTTACCAGCACGGTGTGCTCCCACTGCGCGGACAGGCTGTGATCCTTGGTCACGATGGTCCAGCCATCACCCAGTTGCTTAATGCCCGCCTTGCCCGCGTTAATCATAGGTTCAATGGTAAAGATCATACCCGGCTCCAGCTTCATGCCGGTCTTGGGCTTGCCATAGTGCAACACTTGCGGCTCTTCATGGAAATTTTGGCCGATGCCGTGGCCGCAAAATTCGCGTACCACGCTGTAGCCCTGCCCTTCAGCAAAGCTCTGGATGGTATAACCGATATCACCCAGATACGCACCAGGCTTAACCGCGCGAATGCCGCGCCACATTGCCTGATAAGTGGTGTCGCACAAACGTCGCGCCTGGATAGACGGTTCGCCTACATAAAACATGCGGCTGGTATCGCCATGATAGCCTTGCTTGATAGTGGTGATATCAATATTCAGAATGTCACCGTTCTTGAGCACCTTGTCACCCGGCACACCATGGCATACCTGGTGGTTGATTGAGGTACAAATTGATTTGGGATAGGGCTCATGTCCCGGCGGCGCGTAATTGAGTGGCGCAGGAATACATTGCTGCACGTTCACCATGTAGTGGTGACACAGACTATCAAGCTCGCCAGTCGTGGTGCCAGCCTGCACAAAGGGCGTAATGTAGTCCAACACCTCACTGGCCAAGCGGCCGGTGATGCGCATTTTTTCAATTTCCTGCTGGGTTTTGATACTGACGGACATATTGGCCTGCATTTAAGTTTAACCGACGGCAAGCATAGTGGATAGTGACCGTCAGCACAACACGCGCCGAGCCTCTGTCATAGGGCTGTCTAATTTTCGTGCATATCATGTTAGACTTTGGCCTTGAGCCTGCTATAAAAATTCAACCATAATTCGAGAACCCGTGACAGAGCATATTCTAGAAGGAAAAAGCCTGGAGTGGCTTTTGGATTCTGCCACCGATGCGATGATCATCATCGACCGGGAAGGACGGATCGTCCTCGCCAATCCCCCTGTCGAGCGGCTATTCGGCTACCCATGCCAGGAGCTGATCGGAAAATCGATGGAGATTCTGCTGCCGGAGCGCTTCCGACAAACGCACCTCTCCCAGCGTGGGAATTATTTCGCCCAGCCCCATGCGCGTGGCATGGGTGTGGGAATGGAACTTCTCGGCCTGCGCCAGGATGGCAGCGAGTTTCCCGTGGATGTGAGCCTTTCCCCGCTTAAAACAGAGCAGGGGTTGCTGGTGATGGCGACGATACACGACATCACGCGCCGCAAACAGGCGGAGGAACAGCGCGACCGTCTGCTGCGGGAGCTGGAGAGCGCCAACGAGGAACTCAAGAATTT
>VFLG01000032.1 GCA_009885195.1 Gallionellaceae bacterium | reverse complement strand
GAGCACAAACGCGATGTGGTCATCCTGCTTGATTCGATCACCCGCCTGGCACGCGCCTTCAACACGGTCACCCCGCAGTCCGGCCGCGTGCTGTCAGGCGGCGTGGACGCCTCCGCCCTGCAGCGCCCCAAACGCTTCTTCGGCGCGGCGCGCAATATCGAGGAAGGTGGTTCACTCACCATCATCGCGACCGCGCTGGTGGATACCGGCTCGCGCATGGACGACGTCATCTACGAGGAATTCAAGGGCACCGGTAATATGGAAATCCACCTTGACCGCCGCATGGCCGAAAAACGCATCTATCCGGCCATTAACATCAACCGCTCCGGCACGCGCAAGGAAGAACTGCTGATCAAGGCCGACGTGCTGCAAAAAATCTGGGTGCTGCGCAAGCTGCTCTACCCGATGGACGAGTTGGAATCGATGGAATTTCTGCTGGACAAAATCAAGGCAACCAAAAACAACGCTGAGTTTTTCGACTCCATGCGCCGTTAAGAAACTTCCAGATTTAATGCGTAAGCCGATACTCGAATCAACACTGACCTGTCCGCACTGCGGGTACCAGAAAATCGAGCAAATGCCTGAAGACGCATGCCAGTATTTCTATGAGTGCGCATCTTGCAAACAGTTGCTGAAACCCCAAAAAGGGGACTGTTGTGTATTCTGCTCATACGGTAGCGTTCCATGCCCGCCAATCCAGCTAAAGCAGGGGTGCTGCGACAATAGTTAACCCACCGCTGTCATATGTAGGTATTGCTTTAATCAATCCACCAGTAATTAGATTATAAACACTGAGGAAATTATGAAATACCTGATGATTCTGAACGACGCTCCTTATGGGTCGGAACGCAGCTACAACGGATTGCGGCTGGCGCGCTCGTTGCTCAAGACGGGCGAAGCGGAGGTCAAGATGTTTCTTATCGGTGATGCGGCCACATGCGCCAAAAACGGACAAAAGGTGCCGCAGGGCTATTACAATATAGGTGACATGCTGGGCATGCTGGTACGCAGCGGCGGTGAAGTCGGCGTGTGCGGCAGTTGCCTCGATGCGCGCGGCATTGCTGCCGAGGAGCTGATCGAAGGCGCGTCGCTCAGCACCATGGATCAGCTCACTACGTGGACGCAGTGGGCCGATAAAGTTATCGTTTTTTAACGTAAAACAACGAACGATATGCAACTCCGTAGGGGCGCGATTCATCGCGCCCTTGGGCGCAATAAATTGCGCCCCTACAATGGTTTCATGGTTCGAGGGCGGCAATATTGCCATACCCGTTGGGAGAGTGAAATGAGTCGCACAGTGCTGGTACTGGGTGCGGGAATCGGCGGCATCGTTGCCGCCGAGACGTTGCGCAAGTTGCTGTCCGCTTCCGACCGCGTGATTGCGGTGGATCGCGCCGAGCAGCATTTTTTTCAACCCTCGCTGTTATGGCTGATGGTGGGTGAACGGACCCCAGAAGAGTTTTCCAGACCGCTGGATCGGTTGCTTCGTCACGGCATCGAGTTTCGCCGGGGCAGCGTCACGCGGATTGATCCCGCTCGGCGGGAAGTGGAAATCGACGGGCAAGCCCTGCGTGCCGATGCGCTGGTGATTGCGCTGGGCGCGGAGTATGCGTCGGAGACCATTCCCGGCCTCGCCGAAGCCGGACTGTGCATTTACACGATGGAAGGCGCGACCGCGATTCGCGATGCGCTGGCGCGGTTTTCAGGCGGGCGTATTGTCATTCTGACCGCAGCGCCGCAATACAAGTGTCCGGCTGCGCCCTACGAGACCGCGCTGTTGGTGGATGACTATCTGCGCAAACGCGGCCTGCGCGAGAAAATGACTATCGAGTTCTTCGCTGCCGAACCGCGACCGATGTTCGTCACCGGCCCAGAAATTGGTGCTGCCGTGCGCGGGATGGTCGAGGCGCGTGGTATTACCTATCACCCCGAACACCAGGTAAAGGAGGTGGACCCGGCCAATCGTCGCATTTCGTTCGCCAACGGCGTCACGGCGGAATTCGATCTGCTGCTTTACGTTCCGCCGCATCGCGCGCCAGCGGTGGTGCGCGAGGCAGGCTTGGCCAACGAAAGCGGCTGGGTTCCCGTTGACCGCCACACGCTCCAGACATCTTTCGAAAGTGTCTTTGCCATCGGCGACATCACCACCATTCCGCTCAAGATGGGCCGGCCTTTACCAAAAGCCGGCGTGTTCGCACATGGCCAGGCCGAGGTCGTGGCGCACAACATCGCCCATGCCTGGATCGGCAAGGGCGAGACGCGCCAATTCACCGGCGAGGGCCTATGCTTCATCGAGACTGGCGGTGGTCGCGCCGGTATCGGCAAGGGTAATTTTTATGCTGAGCCGACGCCCGAGGTCAAGATGCGCGGGCCAAATCGCTTCTGGCACATGGGCAAGATACTCTACGAGAAGTACTGGCTGTACCGGCGCTTCTGAGGAGAGAGGTAATGGCTCCGGACAGCATGTGGTGGAGCGGCTGGCGTCGCGGTCTCGATGTTTCTGTCCGGCCTGCTGCTTTGGATATTTGGTGAAGAAACGCACCCGAAATTGAACCCGGAAAAACTGGAAGCGGTGGATTTTTTGACGAACAAGATTGCTAAATAAGCGTTAACAATTCTTTCGCGCACCGCACCCCACTGATCACCGCTCCTTCCAGCGTAGACGGGTAATCTCCTTGTATATAATCTCCCGCCAGCAATAGATTGGTTAGCGGTGTAGTATGGGTGGGGCGGGAAATATTCGCTTCACAGGAAAGGGTGGCACGCTTTTCGGCAATGACTTGGTGCCACAGTGGTACTTCGCTAATTCCCAGTTGTTCATTTAATTCCAGCGCTACTTTTTGTGCCAGTTGTTCGTGTTCCAATTCCTGATGGATTCCTTCGGCGCTGATGACGGCAGCAATCATCCCTTTCTGTCCGGCAATCTGCCCCTTGTCGAACAGCCATTGCGTGTAACACTGGTCGAATCCCAGCATGGGATGGGGCAAGCGCACGTGTTGCGGATATTGCAGATACACGGTGTAAATGGGCTGATAGGGGATGGCTTCGATCTGCGCTGCAATGGGGGCGAGCTGCGGCACCGGCCTGAACAGGCGCGCAGCCGCAGCAGGCGATGCGGCACAGATGACGTGGCTGAAACGATGTGCGCCTTGTGCGGTAAGCAATTCGATTTCGTCTCCCTGCGGGATGATTTCTTCCACAGCACAAGCCGTTAATACCTTGCCGCCATGATGTTTGACATATTCCGCCGCACGGTCTGGAAACAGCGCGGAGAAATCCAGGCGCGGCAGCAGCATGTCGCTATCGGCGCGGGTTCCGTTCAGGCTGTCGCGCAGCACGTTCAGTAGCACTTGCGCGGAAGCCTTGTGTACCGGCGTGTTAAGTGCGGAAATGCAGATCGGTTCCCACAGCAGGCGTATCAGTTCGCCCTGCTTGTGGGCGCGCAGAAGTTCAATAACGGTGATGTCCTGCGCTAATCTGAATTTGATACGACGTAAGGCGAGTATGAAGCGCACGGCTTTCAGTCTTTGCCCGGCTGATAAACCATGTGCGGTCAGCAACCCGGCCAGCAGATGCAGCGGGGCGGGCAGTCGCGGCGCTTTCAGTTCAAAGCGATTGTACAGCGTAAGTTGCAGCGGCAGGCGCATGAAGTCGCGTTCAATATTTCCGCCGACTTGTTGGATAATATTGAGTGTGTGGTGGTAACAACCGAGCAGGATGTGCTGGCCATTGTCGAGCTGGGTGTCGCGTTGCCACACGCCGCGCGCACGTCCGCCGAGTTGCCTGGCGCTTTCAAATACCGTCACCGGTATATGTTGTGCGGCCAGCGTGACAGCGGCAGCCATGCCAGCGTAACCGCCGCCGATGATGGCAGGGTTCACAGGGTAGCCCTCCCTCTCCCTAACCCTCTCCCCGAGGGAGAGGGGATAATCGTCATTTTTCCCATGAGGTTATCGCGTTCATTAATTTATGACCCACGTCTTCCATGCCAGCCACAGCTTGCGCAGCGGAGTAAGCGCAATGCGCTCTTTCAATACATGGCAGCCGTTGGCGACGATTTCATCCAGCGTGGCGCGATAGATCGCGGCCATGATGAGGCCGGTGCGCTGGGCTTTGCGGTCTGCGGCGGGAAGCTGCTCGAATGCTTGCCGGTAATAACGCTGTGCGCGCTCTACCTGGAATTGCATCAGCTTGTGGAATTCTTCACTCTCGCGCCCATCGAGAATGTCGCGGGTGTGAACACCAAATTGCGCCAGCTCATCCTGAGGAATGTAAATGCGACCGCGCCGCGCATCTTCGCCCATGTCGCGGATAATGTTGGTGAGCTGGAAGGCGATGCCGAGATCGTGCGCGTACTTGAGCGTGTTGCGGTCGGTGTAGCCAAATATTTCCGCCGACAGCAGGCCCACCACCGAGGCCACGCGATAGCAATATTTTTGCAGCGCCTCGAAATCGGCATACTGGTGCTGCTGCAAGTCCATTTCCATGCCGTCGATAATTTCATGCAGATGTCGCTGCGCCAGATTGAATTGTTTGACCACCGGCACCAGTGCCTGCGCCACCGGATGCTGGGGCGACCCTTCATAAATCGCGGCCACTTGTACACGCCACCAGGCCAGAGTAGTGCGCGCTGCGTTTTCGTCCGAGCATTCATCCACCACGTCGTCCACTTCGCGGCAGAAGGCGTACAGCGCGGTGATGGCGCGGCGTTTGTCCGGCGGCAGGAACAGGAAGCTGTAGTAGAAACTCGAGCCACTTTGGGCAGCTTTGTCTTGGCAGTATTGGTCAGGGGTCACGGGTGTCTTTTTTCAGAATGAAAAGGGCGCGCTTTTGCCCAGCATGATAACCCAGTCGAATGGGCGCAACACGGGGCGATGGCGGAACATGTCGAAGTTGTTTTTTTCCAGCTTGGCAAGAATGCGGTTACCGCCGGCAATGATGAGCCGCATCTCCAGTCCGATGCGGCCAGTAAGTATGCTGCCGAGCGGTGCGCCGCTGTTCATCATGTCGCGCGCGCGCTGTACCTGGAATTGCATGAGTTCCCGCCAAGGCGCATCCACCCGTTCTTCGGCAATTTGTTTTTCGGTCACGCCGAAACGCGCCATTTCGTCCTGCGGCAGATAAATGCGCCCGATGGCATCATCTTTTTTCACGTCCTGCCAGAAGTTGATGAGCTGCAAGCTGGTGCAGATGGCATCGGAATAAATCAGGTTCTGCGGTGTACTTTCTTCATACAGGTGCAACAACAACCTGCCCACCGGGTTGGCGGAACGGCGGCAATAGTCCAGTACCTCGTCGAAATTGGCATAGCGTTTTTTAATCACGTCTTGCGAAAAGGCATCGAGCAGATCGTGAAACAGTTGCAGCGGCAACTGGTGTTGCGCAACGATGTCTGCCACATCGTGGAACAAAGGCGTTTGCGGTGTTTCGTGATTGGCGATGCGCCGCAGTTCGCTGCGAAATGTATCCAGCTTTGCCAGGCGTTGTTCGTTTGAAATGTTGCCTTCGTCGGCGAAATCATCAGCCTGGCGCGCGAAATGGTAGATGATTGCTACCGCCCGCCGCAAGCGCCTGGGCAGCAGAATGGAGGCGACCGGAAAATTTTCGTAATGATCGACAGCCATATCAGGTCAAGCGAGGTCTTCGCGGTTCAGCATGAATACGAATTCATCTCCGGCCGTCACATCCAGCCAAGTGAAAGGCAGTTTGGGATAGGCTGCTTCAAGTGAACTCCGGTTGTGGCCAATTTCCACAATTAGCACTCCGCCCGGATTGAGATGCGCCGCTGCCTGCTTAAGAATTTCGCGCGTGGCATCCAGCCCATCTTTGCCGCTGCTCAGCGCGAGTTGCGGCTCGTGGCGATATTCCTGCGGTAGTGCAGCCATGGAAGGCGCATCGACATAGGGCGGGTTGCTGAGGATGACATCGTATTTCTTGCCCTTCACATTGGCAAACAGGTCGGACTTGACCAAGGTTATCCGGTCTTCCAGCCCATAGTCGGCAACATTGCGCCGTGCTACTTCCAGTGCGTCCGTCGAAATATCCGCCGCATCCACATCGGCATTGGGGAAGGCGTGTGCGGCCAGGATGGCGAGGCAGCCGCTACCAGTACATAGATCCAGCACGCCGGTCACACCCTCGGCGTCATCCACCCACGGCATGAGTTGTGTCTCCAGCAGCTCTGCGATAAAAGAGCGCGGCACGATGACGCGCTCGTCCACATAAAAGCGGAAGTCGCCCAGCCAGGCTTCGTGCGTCAAATATGCGGCGGGCATCTTTTTTTCCACGCGCTGTTTGAGTAACGCTTGCAAGGTATTTTTTTCGTCTGGGGTAAGGCGCGCATCGAGGAAGGGAGCCAATGTGTCCAGCGGTAAATGCAGGGTGTGCAGGATGATATAGGCCGCCTCATCATAGGCGCTGGCCGAACCGTGGCCGAAGCTGAGCTTGGCTTCATTGAAAGCGCTTACTGCGAAGCGCAGCCAGTCGCGCAGGGTGTGCAATTCATTGGTGTCGCTGAAATTATGCAATGCACTCACGCTTTTTTGACTAACAAGTTAACCAGCGTGTGGCGGTAAATTTCGGACAATATATCCAGGTCGGCCACGGCTACGCATTCATTGAGCTTATGGATGGTGGCGTTGAGTGGGCCGAGTTCAATCACCTGCGGGCATATATCGGCGATGAAGCGCCCATCCGATGTGCCGCCACTGGTGGAAAGTTCGGTTGCGATGCCCGCCACCTGTTTGATGGCAGCACTGACCGCATCCACCAGATCGCCGCGCGGGGTGAGATAAGGCTTGCCGGATAATGACCACAGCACATCGTAGCTCAGGCCATGCTTGTCCAGTATGGCGTGCACTCTGGTCTTCAGGCCATCCACCGTGCTGGCGGTGGAAAAGCGGAAATTAAATTCGATCTCCACTGTGCCCGGCACGACGTTGGTGGCGCCGGTGCCGCCGTGGATGTTGGAAATCTGCCACGATGTGGCGGGAAAGTAGTCGTTGCCCTTGTCCCACTCGGTTGCCGCCAATTCGGCGATAGCCGGGGCGGCAAGATGGATGGGGTTCTTCACCAGATGGGGATAGGCGATGTGGCCTTGCACACCTTTTACCGTGAGCGTGCCGGAGAGCGAGCCGCGCCGCCCGTTTTTAATGGTGTCGCCGGTTTTGGCTGCCGAGGTGGGTTCGCCCACGATGCAGTAATCCATCTTTTCGCCGCGCGCCTGCAATGCTTCCACGACGCGCACCGTGCCATCTATTGCGACACCTTCTTCATCGGAGGTCAGCAGCAGGGCGATGGAACCGGTGTGGCCGGGATGTTCGGCCACAAATTTTTCGATGGCGGTGACAAAGGCGGCCAGCGAACCTTTCATGTCGGCCGCGCCACGACCATACAGCATGCCGTCACGAATGGTGGGAATGAACGGGTCGCTGTGCCACTGCTCCAGCGGGCCGGTCGGCACGACATCGGTGTGGCCGGCAAAGCACACGACCGGGCCGCTCACACCGCGTCGCGCCCACAAGTTATCCACCTTGCTGTAGCGCATCATTTCCAGCTTGAAACCGAGCGGCTCCAGACGCGCGCCGATGAGCGCCAGGCAGCCTTCATCCTGCGGGGTCAGTGAGCGGCAAGCAATGAGTTGTTGGGCGAGTTCTAAAGTTTTGGACATGATAGAGATGGGGTCAGGAAATTCAGAGATTAAAAAATTTTCTATAAATGGCTTCGTCGAATCCGGCATGCAGCAACTTGCCATCCTGTTCCAGAAGCGGGCGCTTGATGACGCTGGGTTTTTCCAGCATCAGCCGCAACGCGGCGGAGTTGTCCTGGATGGTTTG
Source organism: Gallionellaceae bacterium (assembly GCA_009885195.1). Classification (GTDB taxonomy): domain Bacteria; phylum Pseudomonadota; class Gammaproteobacteria; order Burkholderiales; family Gallionellaceae; genus Nitrotoga. The sequence continues at coordinate 18,578 of VFLG01000032.1, read as the reverse complement.
TTTTTGTTGGTCCGGCAAGCCACGCCAGGTCAGGCCACTACGGTTGATAAGTTTTTCCCAACCCATCTGCTGCAACCAGGCCTGCGCCAATTCCGCTTCAAGGCCATGCTTTTTAAAATCGTGGAACTGGTACTCGACGCCATGCTGTTCCAGCCAGCTGCGCGCTTTTTTCACTGTATTGCAGTTAGCGATGCCATACAGCTTCATTTGCCATCGGCGCCGGGCTTGTCGATGTTCAGCTTAATGGTGTCAAAATCGGACGCAGTCTCGGTGGCCTCCGTGCCCGAGGGCTGGAAGCCGAACGACCTCATTTTTGTAGACTGCGAAAAATCGATCAAGGAAGAAATATTGCTGGCTGAATCGGCGTTGTGCAAGGCTTCATCCTTGCTTATTTTTCCGCTCTTGTACAGCTTGACCAGTGCCTGCTCAAAGGTCTGCGATCCGGGCGACATGCTCTTTTCTATGGCCTCACGGATTTTATCTATCTCATCATTTTTAATCAGGTTGGCGATGAGTGAAGTATTGAGCAGCACCTCTACCGCAGGCACCAGCTTGCCCAGGGTAGAGGGTACCAGGCGCTGCGAAACGACCGCCCGCAAGGAGAGGGCCAGATCCGAAAGGACAGCCTGCCGCTCATCGTGCGGAAAGAAATTGGCGATGCGGTTCAGCGCATGGTAGCTGTTGTTGGCGTGCATCGTGGACAGGCACAGGTGGCCGGTCTGAGCAAAAATAAGCGCGTGTTTGAGGGTTTCGCGGTCGCGGATTTCGCCTATCATCAGCACGTCGGGCGCCTCGCGCATGGCGCTGGACAGGGCCTGTCCATAGGATTTGGTATCACCCCCTATTTCGCGCTGGTTAATAATGGATTTGTTGTGCCGGAACATGTACTCGATGGGATCTTCGACGGTCAGGATATGGCCGGTCTGGGTGTTATTACGATATTCCAGCATGGCGGCCAGCGTGGTGGACTTGCCTGATCCGGCTGCACCCACTGCCAATATCAGGCCGCGTTTTTCCATGACCAGCTGATTCAATATCAAAGGCAGATTGAGCTCCTCGACATTGGGGATTTTGGCGCGTATGTAACGGATAACGATAGCCAGGTTGCCACGCTGGCGGAAGATGTTGACGCGGAAATTACCGACACCCGAGACACGGAAAGAAAAATTCATCTCCATGGTAGCCTCGAAAGTGGCGGCCTGTTCCGGCGTCATCATTTCGTAGGCGATACGCTTGATAGCCTCGGCATCAAGCATTTGCGCATTCACCGGTTGCATTGCGCCATCTATCTTTAGGTAGATAGGCGCACCCACGGTGAAGAACATGTCGGAGACATTTTTATCAACGGCCAGTTGCAACAGCGGTGTAATGATCATGTTTTCTCCTTGAAAACAGCTGGTAGCTAGTAGCAATTGTCCGCTACGCGGGTTTTGTTTTACTTGCTACAAGCTACGGGCTACAAGCCACAAGCTAATTAAATCCCTCTCAATAATTCGTTAATACCCACCTTGGACAGCGTCTTGGCATCCACCTTCTTTACGATCACGGCGCAATACAGGCTATAGCTACCGTCCTTGGACGGCAGGTTGCCGGACACGACCACTGATCCTGCCGGAACGCGGCCATAATGTACTTCGCCCGTTTCGCGGTCATATATCTTGGTGCTTTGCCCGATGTACACGCCCATCGAGATGACCGCCCCTTCCTCCACAATCACGCCCTCGACGATTTCCGAACGCGCACCGATGAAGCAGTTATCTTCGATGATGGTGGGGTTGGCTTGCACCGGTTCCAGCACGCCGCCGATGCCAACGCCGCCGCTCAGGTGCACGTTCTTGCCGATCTGGGCGCAGGAGCCAACCGTTGCCCAAGTATCCACCATCGTGCCTTCATCCACGTATGCGCCAATGTTGACATAGGATGGCATCAATACCACGTTTTTGGCGATGAATGAACCTCGGCGCGCAGCCGCCGGAGGTACCACGCGGAAGCCGCCTTCCCGGAAATCGCGCGAATTGTAGTCGGCGAATTTGGAAGGCACCTTGTCATAATAATTGGTGAACCCCCCCTTGATGAACGCATTGTCTTCCATGCGGAACGACAATAGCACGGCCTTCTTCAGCCATTGATGGGTTACCCACTGGCCGTTTATTTTTTCCGCCACGCGCAGTTGGCCCTGATCGATGTGGCCGATGACGGTGTCAATCGCATCTTTCAGTTTGGCTTCCACATTGCGCGGGGTGATCTCGGCGCGGTGTTCAAAGGCGGCTTCGATAATTTTTTGCAATTGTTCCATGTTGGTTTCCTGTTAAAAAATAGCTTGTAGCTTGTAGCGGGTAGCTTGTAGCGGGTAGCTTGTAGCAAAACCGGGTTGGCTACCCGCTACAAGCCACCCGCTACAAGCTGTTTGATTCGTTGCGCGGCTTCCAGTGTTTCGTCCAGCTCAGCCACCAGTGCGATGCGGATAAAATTTTCGCCCGGGTTCACGCCGTGCGCCTCGCGTGCCAGGAAGCTGCCGGGCAGCACGCTGACATTATAGTCGCGATAGAGCTGTTGCGCGAAGCGGGTATCCGCTATCGGCACAGGCAGCCACAAATAAAAACCGGCATCGGGCAGATCGACCGGCAGCACTGGCTTGAGAATGGCTATGGCCTGGGCGAATTTTTCCGCGTACAGGCGGCGGTTTTCGGCCACATGTTTCTCGTCCTGCCACGCGGCGGCGCTGGCAGCTTGCACTGCCGGGTTCATGGCGCAGCCGTGATAGGTGCGATACAGCGCGAATTTTTCCAAGATTTTCGCGTCGCCCGCGACGAAGCCGGAACGCAACCCGGGCACGTTGGAGCGTTTGGACAGGCTGGAGAACATCACCAGGTTGCGGTAATCCGTTCTGCCCAATTGATGCGCGGCTTGCAGCGCGCCCAAGGGCGGTGTGTCGAAATAAATTTCGGAATAACATTCATCCGCTGCAATCACAAAACCGTAGCGGTCGGACATCTCAAACAGCGTCTTCCATTCGGATAAAGCCATCACATGGCCATTCGGATTGCCCGGCGTACACACATAAATGAGCTGGGTGCGCTGCCACACCTCTTCATCCAACTGCTCAAAATTTAGCGCAAAATTATCTTCCGGCACGGTGTTTAAAAAGTGCGGAGTCGCCCCCGCCAGCAGCGCAGCGCCTTCGTAAATCTGGTAAAACGGATTGGGGCAGATGACTGCCGGATGGTCGCGCGTCCGGTCGATCACCGTCTGGGCAAAGGCAAACAGCGCCTCGCGGCTGCCGTTCACCGGCAAAACTTGTGTCTTCACATCCAGTGCAGGCAGGTGGTAGCGGCGCGCCAGCCAGTCGGCGATGCTGCCACGCAACGTGTCGCTGCCTGCGGTTGTGGGATAATTCGCCAGCCCCGCCAGATTGGCGCTCAATGCGTCGCGGATAAACGGCGGCGTGGCGTGCCTGGGCTCACCGATATGCAGTTTGACAGGCTGGTAATCCGGGCTGGGCGTGACGTCCAGAAATAAATTAGCGAGCTTCTGAAATGGGTAGGGCTGCAGCAGATTGAGATCGGGATTCATTTTTTAGGGCGTTATTCCTGTCGTATCCCTCACCCTAACCCTCTCCCGGAGGGAGAAGGGACAATTGCCCTCTCCCCCTTGGGGGAGAGTTGGAGAGAGGGTAGGCGGAAATCCAGTAGTTGTGTTTCCTGATTATAAAGGTGCAATGCGTGCCATCAAAACAAAAATTTTTAGCGGTAAGCGGGGTGTTAAGCGGCGCGCTGGTGTGGGGACTGATGTGGTACCCCTATCGCGCGTTGCAGGAAGCCGGGGTTTCCGGCGAGATGGCCACGCTGCTCAGCTACACAATCGCGCTGGTGCTGGGCCTGCTGCTTACCGGGCCGGTGTGGCGCGAACTGCGGATTGCCGGGTGGTGGGGCATAGCGTTGATGGCAAGCGCCGGCTGGACCAATTTAGGTTACGTGCTGGCGGTGCTGGACGGCGAAGTGATGCGCGTGCTGCTGCTGTTCTATCTGGCGCCCTTGTGGACGGTGTTCCTGTCACACTGGCTGCTCGGCGAAAAATTAAATCGTTACGGCTATGCCATCATCGCGCTGTCATTGGGCGGCGCGTTCGTCATGCTGTGGGATGCGCGGCTCGGTTTGCCGCTGCCGCAAAATCGGGCGGAATGGATAGCCCTTTCGGCAGGCATGGGGTTTGCGCTGTTGAACGTGATCGTGCGCCGCACCCAGCACCTGAGCGTTAATTTCAAGGCGGCCGGCGTCTGGCTGGGTACGGTCTTGTTCACCGCCGCACTGCTGCTGTATCACGGGAATATTGCGGCGCAAGTGCAGGGCGTCACGGCCAATGCGTGGTGGCTGCTGGGGCTGGTCGGGCTGGTGCTGTGCGCCACCAGCTTTGCCGTGCAATACGGGCTGACCCATCTGCCCGCCAACCAGGCCATCGTGCTGTTCCTGTCCGAGCTGGTGTTTGCTGCCATATCGGCGTATTTGTTGGCTGGCGAAGAGATGGGCGTGCGCGAATTCATCGGCGCGGCGCTGATCATATCGGCCAGCCTGCTGTCCGGCAAAATACATGCGGGGCCGCGCATCCTCGTTACCCCCCCTTGATGTCAAGGGCACCTCTAAAAATCCAAACTCCGTCGCGATACTGCGTTGCTCAAGAAATTTTAATGCTTACATATCAAACTATATGCGGCGCGCTAAAATTTCTTTCGCGCCTTGTCTCGCTTAGGATTTTGAATTTTTAGAGGCGCCCTCAAGTAGATGCGGGGTTTAAAGGACACTTTTAAAAAGCCAAATACCGGCTTCTTCGACCCATACGCCTCAGCCAGAAACTGTCGCGGGTGGCGCTTGTCATGAAACCAGATATAGCGTTTAATCCAATCCACGTAGGTTTTTTCAGTGCGCAAACTGTAGTGCTTCACGCGCAACTTATCGCGCACTTGATCGAGTAGCTTGGAAGACGAAACCGATGATGGATTTTTAACCATTTTTTAGGATGCCCTAAAAAAATGCAACAGATTGACCTGAATCGGATTCTGTATGAATGAAAATATTTTATCCATCGCCTTGACGCAATGCATTGCGTCAAATGGGATGGCTACTTTACGTTAGAAGGTTGCCATGAATCGCGCTCTCATCATCGCAATAACTCTGCTGCTGTTTGCCCCATGTGCATATTCGCAGCCACCTGCCGAGCACAATTACAAACCCCCGCTGAGCTACGTCCCTGATGCTGCAACGGCGATAAAAATTGCTGTCGCAGTGTGGGAGCCAATTTATGGTCAAGAGCGAATATCACAACAAAAGCCATACACGGCTGTCTTGGTCAAGGGTGTCTGGAAAGTGGAAGGTACTTTGTCAAAACAATATACTGTTGGTGGTGTGGCGGTCGCTGAAATTGCAAAAGACGACGGTAGAGTTTTGAGAGTTAGTCATGGAAAGTAAACCTTCTAACCCTACGCTCAAGCGGGACACAAAAGCGCGGAGCCGGTTAACTCCACGTTAGCGCGTTTTCCAAATTGCATGATGCCTGCAATCCGAGTCGTTGGCCAAAAAAACCGCTAACCCTCGGCAACTTTTATCTTGAGTCAATTCGCTGCCAAAAAACCATTTTGACGGCCAGTGCCAGATGTGTATAATGCGCGACTCTGTAAAACCGTATTCAATCGAGGTTGTTATGTACGCAGTAATCAAAACCGGTGGTAAGCAATATCGAGTTATCCAGGGCGAAACCCTTAAAATTGAAACCGTTGTCGGCGATGTCGGCAGCGCTATCGTGCTGGACAAGGTGCTGATGATAGGCAATGGCGACACAATATCAGTGGGCAAGCCCCTGCTGGCCGGCGCTACTGTCTCTGCCACCATCGTGTCCAATGGTCGTGGCGACAAGATCAGGATATTCAAGATGCGTCGCCGTAAGCACTACCAGAAACATCAAGGTCATCGTCAAAACTACACTGAAATTCGCATCGACGGCATCTCTGCATAAGAGTAAATCGGGGCGTAACAGCTAAAGGAGCAGCAACATGGCATCGAAAAAAGGCGGGGGCAGTACCAGTAACGGCCGCGACTCACACTCGAAACGACTGGGTGTCAAAAGTTACGGCGGCGAACTGATTAGTGCGGGCAGCATCATCGTACGCCAGCGCGGCACCGAATTCCACGCCGGGGACAACGTCGGCATGGGCAAGGATCACACCTTGTTTGCCACGGTTACCGGCAAAGTTGTATTTGCGGTCAAGGGCGCGCTGAGACGCAGAACAGTCAGCGTAGTCGCAGCGTAAGCGCGCTTAGCTGAGTACATTAAGCCCTATCGCAAGGTAGGGCTTTTTTATTTGTGGAATAAGCATCCCAATGAAATTTATAGACGAATCAAAAATTGAAGTCATCGCCGGCGACGGCGGCAACGGCGCGGCCAGCTTCCGGCGCGAAAAATATATCGACAAGGGTGGCCCCGATGGCGGCGATGGCGGCTGGGGCGGTAGCGTGTACGCGCTGGCTGACCGCAATATCAACACCCTTGTGGATTACCGCTTTGCCCGGATGCACCGCGCCAAGAACGGCGAATCCGGACGCGGTGCGGACTGCTACGGCAAGGGGGCGGACGATGTCGTGCTGCGCATGCCGGTGGGCACGGTCATCAGCGACATCAACACCGGCGAGCTGATTGCCGATTTGGCCCATGACGGACAAAAAACACTGCTCGCCCAAGGTGGCAAAGGTGGCTTGGGCAATCTGCACTTCAAATCCAGCACCAATCGCGCGCCACGCCAGTGCACGCCGGGTACCGAGGGCGAAAGGCGCGAGCTGCAACTGGAACTTAAAGTGCTGGCCGACGTGGGCTTGCTGGGGATGCCCAATGCCGGCAAATCCACCTTCATCCGCGCCGTTTCTGCCGCCAAGCCCAAGGTCGCCGATTACCCGTTCACCACTCTGCATCCGAATCTTGGCGTGGTGCGCGTATCGCCGGAAAAAAGTTTCGTCATCGCCGACATCCCCGGACTGATCGAAGGTGCGGCGGAAGGCGCCGGGCTTGGACACCAGTTCCTGCGCCACCTGGCGCGCACCCGCGTGTTGCTGCATCTGGTGGACATCGCGCCGATGTATGAAGGAATCGATCCGGTACACGAGGCGCGCGCAATCCTCAACGAGCTGAAAAAATACGACCCGGCCTTGTATGATAAACCGCGCTGGTTGCTGCTGAACAAAGTAGACCTGCTGGAAAGCCGTGATGAAAAAATCGCCGCCTTCCTCAAACAGTTCAAGGATTTCGACCGCCACTTCGTCATCTCGGCAATCAACGGTGAAGGCTGCAAGGAATTGACTTACGCTATCATGGAACACCTGCTGGCCATGAATGAACTGGAACGACAGGCTGCCGCGGACAGCGCGCAGGAAACCGACGCGGATATAATCTAGAGGTTTGCGTCATTCCGGCCTTCGCCGGAATGACGAAATTAAAATTTTGTGATACCCACTAAGCACATATGCAAACCGTCCTGACCAAAAGCAAACGCATCGTCGTCAAAGTAGGCAGCAGCCTGGTGACGAACCAAGGTGCGGGGCTGGATCTAGCTGCGCTCGACAACTGGGCGCGCCAGATCGCCGCGCTTAACGCCAGCGGACATCAAGTCGTGCTGGTGTCTTCCGGCGCGATCGCCGAAGGCATGCAACGCCTCGGCTGGAACAAACGCCCGACTTCGATACACGATCTGCAAGCCGCCGCCGCCGTGGGCCAGATGGGCTTGGTGCAAGCCTATGAAAGCTGCTTCCGCCAACACGATTTGCATGCTGCACAAGTGCTGCTGACGCACGCCGACTTGGCCGATCGCGAACGCTATCTGAACGCACGCACCACGCTCACCACGCTGCTCGGCTTGCGCGTCATCCCGATCATCAACGAGAATGACACGGTGGTCACCGATGAAATAAAATTCGGCGACAACGATACGCTAGGCGCGCTGGTCACGAACCTGATCGAAGCCGACGTGCTGATTATCCTCACCGATCAGGACGGTCTCTATACCGCCGATCCGCGCAAAGATGTCAAGGCTACGCTGGTCATGGAAGCGCTGGCTGGTGATGCACAACTGGAAAGCATGGCGGGCGGCACCGGCAGCCACATCGGGCGCGGCGGCATGATCACCAAGATACTCGCGGCAAAACGCGCGGCGCGCAGCGGCGCGCACACCGTCATCGCCTCAGGACACGAACGCGATGTGCTACTGCGCCTGCTGCAAGGCGAAGCCATCGGCACCCTGCTCACCGCCCCCACCCTCACTCTCGCAGCACGCAAACAATGGCTGGCCGATCACCTGCAAGTAGCGGGGAAACTGGTGCTGGACGCAGGTGCAGTAAAAGCATTGCGCAGCGAAGGCAAGAGCCTGTTGCCGATAGGCGTCAAGCGTGTCGTCGGAGAGTTTGAACGCGGTGCGGTGGTCACCTGCGTGGACGAAAACGGCCAAGACATCGCGCGCGGCCTGACCAACTACAACGCCGAAGAAGCGCGGCTGATCGCACAACATGCCAGCAAGGAAATCGAAGCCCTGCTTGGTTATGGCGGCGATACCGAGATCATTCACCGGGACAATCTGGTTTTGTTGTGAAGCAACAAATCCAGATTGCGGCGCAGGCTCATATCGGCGAAGCCGATGTGAAACCGCGCAGCGGTGGCCGTAGCCACAATCCAATTGTTGTGAAGCAACAAATCCAGATTGCGGCGTAGGCTCATTTGCGCAGAAAGTTATGCCAATTTTAGAGCAAAGGTCAAATAACTCGGTAGGGGCGAGATTCACCCTTCGGGTGTGAGAACCTCTGCGAGGCATCGCGCCCGTATTGATAATGCCGCCAGGCCAGGAGCTGAAACTATGATTTTGCCCCTCGCCACCCCCGATCTGCTCGCCCTGCTCGCCGCCATTCCGTTGGCCGCGCTGGGCGGGGAGGCCTTTCTCAAGGGCGTGCTCGGCGTGGCGGACTGGTTGTGCCTGCCCAAACTGCTGGTGGCCACGACGCTGGCCGCGTTCGCCACCTCCAGCCCCGAGTTGACCGTGTCCGTCATGGCGGCCATGGCCGGGGAACCGGAGATCGGACTGGGGGATGCGCTGGGCAGCAACGTGGTGAACATCGCCCTGATCCTGGGGCTGGCGCTGCTGCTGTTCGGGACGCTGGCCGCGCGCCTGGCTGAACTCAAGCGCGACTTCGTTTTGGCCCTGGCCATACCCGTCCTCACCCTGATGCTGGCGCTGGATGGCGTCTTGTCGCACGCAGAGGGCGCGCTGTTGCTGGTGCTGTTCGCGCTCTGGCTGATGCTGGTGATCCGGCAGGCCATCGCGCACCGCCGGGATGCCCGGGCGGAAGCAGAGCCGCCGGGCAGTCCTGCGCGCGCGTGGTTGTTCGCGCTCGCCGGGCTGGCCTGCCTGATCCTGGCCGGGCGGCTGTTCGTGACCGGGGCTTCCGGCATCGCCGTAGCACTCGGCGTGCATGCCTATGTGATCGGCGCCACCGTGGTGGCCATCGGCACCTCGCTGCCGGAACTGGTGACCACGCTGCTCGCCCGCTGGCGCGGCCACGACGACGTGGGGCTGGGCACCTTGCTGGGTAGCAATCTGTTCAACGGCATGGCCATCGTCGGCGTGGCCGCTACCATTCACCCGATTCAGGCACCTGTTGGTGAGGTCGCTGTGGCGCTGGGCTTCGGCGTGCTGACGGTGCTGCTGATCCTGCCGCGCCGGGACGCCATCTCGCGCCGGCGCGGCCTCGTGCTGCTGGCGGCCTACGCGGCCTTTGTCACGGCGACACTGACCCTTTGAGAGAACGCAACCATGACTATGCTTGAAACCCCTCCGCCCGCCTGGCATGCGCAAAGTGCCGAGCAGACCTGCGCCGAACTGGACGCCAGTCTGGCACGGGGGCTGACCGCCGAGGACGCCGCGCGCCGGCTGGCGCGGCACGGCCCCAATCGTCTCACGGAAAAACCTCCGCGCCCGGCCTGGCTGAAATTCCTCGACCAGTTCCGCAACGTGCTTACCGGCGTGCTGATCGGCGCAGCCGTGCTGGCCGGAGCCATCGGCGAACTGAAGGACGCGGTGGTGATCCTGATCGTGGTGGTGTTCAACGCTGCCCTGGGCTTTCACCAGGAATACCGCGCCGAGAAGACCCTGGCCGCCCTGAAAGGCATGCTTGCGCGCCGGGCGCGCGTCAAGCGCGGCGGGCAGATGGTCGAAGTGGAGGCGGGCGAACTGGTTCCCGGCGACCTGGTGTTGCTGGAAGCCGGAGACCGCATTCCCGCCGACGGGCGTTTTCTGGCCGCGCACAACGTCGAGGTGGACGAGGCGGCGCTGACCGGCGAATCCCATGCGGTGGGCAAGCACACCGAGCCCGTCGCGCCGGAAGCGCCGCTGGCCGAGCGGGTGAACATGGGCTTCATGAACACCACCATCACCCGCGGCCGGGCGGAGATGATCGTCACCGCCAGCGGCATGCATACCGAGATGGGGCGGCTGGCGGCCATGCTGGAAGCGGCGGAGGAGGGCGAGACACCGTTGCAGAAGGAGCTGGATCGCCTCGGCAAGCGTCTGGCCGCCATCGCCGTGGCGGTCATCGCCGTCATTCTCGCGGTCGGCATCGGCTACGGCCACGATGTGGCGAAGGCGGTGCTCAACGCCGTGGCGCTGGCGGTGGCGGCCATCCCCGAGGGGCTGCCGGCGGTGGTGACGGTGACGCTGGCGGTGGGCATGTACCGCATGGCGCGGCAGCGCGCCATCGTCAAGAAGCTTTCCGCCGTCGAGACCCTGGGTTCGACCACCGTCATCTGTTCCGACAAGACCGGCACGCTGACCCTGAACCAGATGACGGCGCGCGCTTTGTTTTATCGCGGGCGGCGCTTTACGGTGTCCGGCGAAGGCTATGCGGCGGCAGGCGATATCGCGCCCGAGGATGGCGTCGGAATGCCGGATCTCGCGCCGCTGCTGCTGCCCATGGCCCTGTGCAACGAGAGCCGCATCGCCGATGGTAAACTCATCGGGGATCCCACCGAGGGGGCGCTGCTGGCGCTGGCCGCCAAGGGCGGCGTCGAGCCGGAAGCCGCGCTGGAACATCGTCCGCGCATTGCCGAGATACCCTTCGATTCCGCCCACAAGTTCATGGCCACTTTCCATCATGCGGGCGAAGCGGTGCTGCTGCTGGTCAAGGGCGCGCCCGACGTGCTGTTGGCGCGTTCCACCCGCTGGGCGGGGTACGGCGGCGAGGCCGATGTGGACGATGCGGCGCGCGACGTGCTGCTGGCGGAAAACGAGCATCTGGCCGCGCGCGCCTTCCGCGTGCTGGCGGTGGCATCGAAGCTTATTCCGGCGCGCGACTTCGATCCCGGCGGAGATCTTTTTACCTGGGTGGCGGAGCTCAGCTTTCAGGGCCTGGCCGGCATCCAGGATCCGCCCCGGCCCGAGGCGAAGGAGGCCATCGCGCTGTGCCGCCGCGCCGGTATTCAGGTCAAGATGATCACCGGCGACCACAGCATCACCGCCGCCGCCATCGCCCGCGAGCTGGGACTTGAAGGCGAGGTGATGAGCGGCGCGGAACTGGATGCGGTGAGTGCCCACGATCTTGCCGAAACCGTCGAACGGGTCGCCGTGTTCGCCCGCGTCTCTCCCGAGCACAAGGTCAAGATCGTGGCGGCGCTGAAGGAAAAGGGTCATGTCGTGGCCATGACCGGAGATGGCGTCAACGACGCCCCGGCGCTCAAGACCGCCGACATCGGCGTGGCCATGGGCATCACCGGCACCGAGGTGACCAAGGAAGCGGCGGTCATGGTGCTCGCCGACGACAATTTCGCCACCATCGTGCGGGCGGTGCGGGAAGGCCGTACCATCTTCGAGAACATCGTCAAGTTCGTGCGCTTCCAGCTCTCCACCAATATCGGCGCCGTCCTCACCGTTGCCGCCGCCACCTTCATGGGCCTGCCAGCGCCCTTCACCGCGATCCAGATTTTGTGGATCAACATCATCATGGACGGCCCGCCCGCCATGACTCTGGGCCTGGATCCGCCGCGCGCCGGGGTCATGGACGCCGCGCCCAGGCTGCCGGGCCAGGCCATCCTGTCCGGCCCGCGCATCGGACGGCTGATCCAGTATGGCCTGACCATGGCCGTCGGCACCCTGGGGGTGTTCATTTGGGCGCTGGAGAAAAACGGCGAGGCCCATGCGCTGACGCTGGCCTTCACCACCTTCGTGCTGTTCCAGTTCTTCAACGTGATGAACGCGAGGAACGAGACCGGCAGTGCCTTCAACCGCCAGATGTTCGCCAACGGCAAGCTGTGGCTGGCGCTGGGTGTCGTGCTCGTATCGCAGGCCGTGGTCGTACACTGGGAACCGGCCCAGGCCATCTTCCACACCGTGGACTTGAGCCTCTCTGACTGGGGGTTGGCGGGACTCACCGCCGCCAGCGTGCTGGCGCTGGAAGAGGCGCGCAAGCTGGTGGCGCGGGGCATGAAACCTGCTGCATGAGCAAAAAGTTGATCCTTAAAAGCGCAGTTCATTCACCACATCAGAGGCACAGCCTTGTGGGTGCAAAAACGTGCCCACCCTACTTTTTTAGGATGAGTCATATTCGACAATGGCCGCTAATTTGAATAGCATTAAGAACTCAGCATGCCGTTTGAGCATGTTCTGCGAGGGGAGGGTGCGCCTTACTAACGGCATCATTGAGTTCGCAGAAATTTTTTACTTTAAAGCCACCTATGGATAAAAAAATTATATTTGTCAGAACCGGCAAGGGTGAAGACGAATTCAAAAGCAAAACCAGCCATCTGTCCGGCGACATTAAGCGCGTCTTGGGGTTGATTGATGACAAGTCCACGGTGGAAGAGCTGACGAAACGGGCTGCGCCCAGCTTGCGCACGTCGTTTGACGACATGCTGCAGGAGTTGGCGAATGGCGTGTTCATTCAGGATAAGGACAAGGACAGCAGCGTTCTTGAGGTGGTGATTCCCAAGGCGATGCACGGAATGCCCACTCTCAAAATGGCTATGCCTGATGCACTTCCAAAGGATTCTGGAGAAGAGCTGGACTTTACCGGTGTCATGCCTAAGGTGACCGAGGAGGCGCTGGCAGCAGAGGAGGCCAAAGCAAAAGTGCAGATGGCTATGCAGGAACAGGCGAACAGCGCCAAGTTGGCAGCAGAAGCAAAAGTACATACTGAGGCCGAGGCGAAGGTAAAGCAGGAAGCGGAAGCCAAGACTCGCGCCGAGGCCGAAACTGCCCGCCTCAAGGCAGAGCAGGAAGCGGCAAAGGCCAAAGTAGAACTGGCTGCGGCCCAGGCCAAGGCAAAACAGGAAGCGGAAGCCAAAGCCCGCGCCGAGGCTGAAACCGCTCGCCTCAAGGCAGAACAGGAAGCGGCCAATGCCAAGGCAGAACTGGTTGCGGCTCAGGCCAAGGAAAAACAGGAAGCGGAAGCCAAAGCCCGCGCCGAGGCCGAAACCGTCCGTCTTAAGGCGGAGCAGGAAGCGGCCAAGGCCAAAGCAGATATGGCTGCGGTTCAAGCCAAGGCAAAAGCGCAGGCGGAGGACAAGGCACGTGCTGAAGCCGCAACAAAAGCAACGCCGATAACTGCTCAGGCAAGAGTGGAGCCGCACGCGCAGACCCCGCCGGATAGCGCACTAAAAGCCAGGGGTGATGAGGAAGCGCGCCAGCTGGCAGAGTCGCAGGCCGGAATCTGGGCGGAAGCTGAACGGCGCGCCAAGATGCAGGCGCAGCAAGCTGAAGCAAAGCAGCAAATAGTACAGCAAGCCGAAAAAACACCGCCCGCCAAAGCTGTCCCGCGTGTCGCCAGAGCACCTCGCAAACCGCTCCCGTGGGGCAAGATAATCGCCGGTTTGTTAGGTCTGCCTGTGGCGCTGGCCGTGCTGCTGCCTTACGTCTGGCCGATGCAGGACTATATTGCGCAAGTCGAACAAAGACTATCCGCGCAACTGCAGCAACCGGTACGCATCGGGCATATGCGCCCAAGTTTGTTGCCCCTGCCGAAACTGGAATTGCAGAATGTTGCCGTGGGCAGCATGCAGGAGTTGCAAGCAGGCAGTGTCGTTCTGCATTTTGATATGGTTGCGCTGTTTACCGATACCAGGTTGATCGGTCGTGCGGAAATCGGCGAGCTTACGCTCCGGGCGGAGTCTTTCGACCAGGCGTTGTCCTGGATGCAGGCGGCAGGCGGGGATGCGAATTATCCGGTAGCGCAGATGGTGTTGCAACGGGCACGCGTCAGCGGCGGGGAACTCAATCTGCCGGTGGTGAATGGTGTGGTGGATTTTGATGGGCAGGGGCACTTGGTCAAGGCTGTATTGAACAGCGAAGATGGCAAGCTCAGTGTGGAGTTGCAGCCGCAGCCGCAGCAGCCACGCTGGCAGATCGCGCTGACGATCAAGGAAAGCAGCTTGCCGCTTGTGCCGGGCATCCTGTTCGACGAGCTGGACATAAAGGGCGAGGTGGGTGCGGGCGAAGCCAATTTCAGTATGATCGAAGGGATGTTATATAAAGGCAAGATGCTGGGCAGCGCACGCCTGACCTGGAGGAATGGCTGGCAGCTGCAGGGACAGCTAAATGTAAAATCATTGGCGCTGCAAGATGCGTTGCCGCAAGCAGGCATGACCGGTGAGCTGGATGGAAACGCCAATTTTACCCTGCGTGCAGCGCAACTCCCGCTGCTGGCCAAGGCGCCGCAACTGGATGGGCGCTTTTCGGTCATGAAAGGATTCATCAGTAGCGTCGATATGGTAGAAACTGCACGGGTATCAAACCGTCAGGGCAGCGCATCTGCCGGACGCACCAATTTTGATGAATTGAGTGGCACATTTGTGGTGGACGGTAACACTCAACAACTTCACCAGATTAAAATTTCGGCAGGGGTAATGAGCGCGAATGGCTTTGTGGATGTTGTCTCTGGTAAACAATTGTCCGGACGGTTGAATGTCGATTTGAAAATGCGTGCCGAGATGGGCAGCATGCCGTTGACGCTGTCCGGTACGCTCACTGAGCCAGTGTGGCGCACGGGGCGCTGATCTGCCGGGTGTTATCTTTGTCATAGAACAGGGGGCGAGCCGGCATCGTGGTATAATTTCGCCCGATAAAATTTTTTATAAATGATGCAAATTAAAAAACAAGGGGAAATCATAGTGGCAGTTAAAACTCGGCTTCACCGTAGCGAATTGGCCGTTCCTGGCAGCAATCTGCGCATGCTGGAAAAAGCGCCCACAGCGGGCGCCGATGTGGTCTTTCTCGATCTGGAAGATGCGGTCGCTCCGGATGATAAAGATCAGGCGCGCAAGAATGTCATTGCCGCCTTGAATGATCTTGATTGGTCCGCCTGTTCTGTTTCGGTTCGTATTAACGGCCTTGATACACATTGGTGTTACCGCGATATCGTGGATGTGATGGAAGCCGCCGGAGATAAGCTTGATACCATTCTGATCCCCAAAGTTAACAGGCCGGACGATGTCTATTTTGTCGCTACGTTGATGGAGCAAATCGAGGCGGCAAAAAAATTCCAGCCAGTCAACATTCATGTGCTGATCGAGACGGCAATGGGTATGGCCAATATCGAGCAGATCGCGCAAGCGTGCCCATCGCGCATGGAAGCGATGGTGTTCGGCGTGGCGGATTACGCCGCCTCGACCCAGGCGCGCACCACCCAAATGGGCGGCGCCAACCCTAATTACGCGGTGCTCACCGATGCCGATAATAGCGGCAAGCGTGAGCGTCATTGGGGCGATCAATGGCATTACGCGCTGTCAAGGTTGGTGGTCGCATGCCGCGCCTATGGCCTCAGGCCAATCGACGGCCCGTATGGCGATTTCAATGACCCGGAAGGTTTTATGTCGGTTGCGCGCGGAGTGGCGGCATTGGGGGTCGAAGGAAAATGGGCCATACATCCCTCGCAGATTGCGTTGGCCAATGAGGTCTTTACGCCTGCCGAAAGTGAAGTCAGTCGTGCCAGAAACATTCTGACCTCCATGGAACAGGCGGCGCGCGAAGGCAAGGGAGCCGTGTCGCTGAATGGCCGTTTGATCGATGCAGCCTCCATCAGGCAAGCCCAGGTGCTGGTGGCCAAGGCGAATCAGATAGAGGCTGCACACCCCACACTTAAGTAATTCTAAAAAACTTAGCCACAGAGAACACAGAGATCACAGAGGAGAAACCAGCGGTTATCACGAACGCGAATCACCTTTCGGGTTGGTTCGCGAAACAGGGAGAAATCATTTCTTTCTCTGTGAACTCTGTGGCTTGAATTACGGTTTTTAGGGTAATTCTGAAAAAATAGCATACGCATTTATCGCGCCCACATTTAAGGAGTACGCAATGAACATTCATGAATACCAGACTAAAGATTTGCTCAAGCGCTACGGTGTCCCCGTGCCGCCAGGGCAGGTTGTCCACACTGACGTACAAGCGACCAGTGTTGCCGAAGAAATTGGGGGCGCGCGTTGGGTGGTCAAGGCGCAAATTCATTCCGGCGGGCGCGGCAAAGCCGGTGGGGTAAGGGTGGGAAATAGTGTGAGTGAAGTAGGGGTCATTGCCGATGAAATGATAGGCAGCCGCCTGGTTACCCAACAGACTGGAGCTGAAGGCAGACTGGTGCATCGCGTTCTGGTGGAACAGGCGAGCACTATCGTGCGTGAATTTTATCTTGGGCTGGTGATTGATCGCGCCACGCGCCGCATCACTTTGATCGCCTCTTCAGAAGGAGGCGTGGAGATAGAGGAAGTCGCGCAGCACACACCGGAACGCATCATCAAAGAAGTGATTGATCCGGCGGTGGGCCTGCTCGACTTTCAGTGCCGCAAGGTGGCCAACAAAATCGGCCTGAAGGGAGCGTTGCTGCCGCAGGCAGTAAAGATCATGAAGGGTGTGTATCGCTGCATGCGCGACCACGACGCGGTCATGGCAGAAATTAACCCGCTGGTCATTACCGACAGCGGGCAGTTGTTGGCGCTGGATGCAAAGATGACCTTTGACGACAACGCGCTCTATCGCAGACCGGAAATTTCAGAGCTGCGGGATTTTGACGAAGAAGATCCGAAAGAAGTGGAAGCGACGGCTCACGGCCTGAATTACATTGCGCTGGACGGTGATGTCGGTTGTATCGTCAATGGCGCCGGCCTGGCCATGGCGACCATGGATGCGATTGCCCTGCATGGCGGAAGACCGGCTAATTTCCTGGATGTGGGGGGCGGGGCAACACCGAAAAAAGTGGCCAACGCGTTTCATATCGTATTGCAGGACCCCGCTGTTAAAACCATTCTCATCAATATTTTTGCCGGGATCAACCGCTGTGACTGGATCGCCACCGGCATTATTCAAGCCATGCGCGACCAGAATATAAAAATGCCCATCATCGTGCGCCTGGCCGGTACCAATGTTGAAGAAGGCCGGGCTATCCTGAATACCTCCAAGTTTCCTTTTATCATCGCCGGCAACCTGGATGACGCGGCCGCGAAGGCGGTGGCTGAAGCGAACAAGATTGCGGGAAAAGTGGTGCCACTAAGAAAGGAGCAAGCATGAGCGTGTTACTGAACAAGGATTCGCGCGTAATCTTTCAGGGATTCACCGGACAACACGCCACATTCCACGCCGAAGAGGCGATCAAGATGGGCACCAATGTCGTGGGCGGTGTCACGCCGGGCAAGGGCGGCACGCGGCATCTGGGCTTGCCGGTATTCGATACCGTTGAGGAAGCGGTGCGGGAAACGGGAGCTAATGTTTCCGGAATTTTTGCCCCGCCGCCGTTCGCCGCCGATGCGATTATGGAAGCGATCGATGCCGGAATAAAAACGATCGTGGTCATCGCAGATGGCATTCCGGTGCAGGACATGGTGCATGTGGAGCGTTACCGGATGGGCACCGACTCCATCATCATCGGCCCGAATACGCCCGGTATTATTACCCCGGGTGTGGGCAAGGTGGGCATCATGCCTTCCCACATCTACCGCCCCGGAAGAATCGGTATTGTTTCGCGCTCCGGCACGCTGAATTATGAAGCGGTCGCCCAGATGACCGAACTCGGCCTCGGCCAATCATCATCCATTGGTATCGGCGGCGACCCGGTCAATGGCACCGACTTCACCACCGTGCTCAAAGCCTTTGAAGAAGATCCGGATACCGATGCAGTGCTGATGATAGGCGAGATCGGCGGTCCGCAGGAAGTGGATGCGGCGCGCTGGGCGACCAAAAATATGCGCAAACCGCTGATCTGTTATGTCGCAGGATTATCGGCGCCAGCGGGGCGGCGCATGGGCCATGCCGGCGCCATTATCAGCAACGAGTCCGATACCGCTACCGCCAAAATTGATACGATGGAAGAGCTCGGCATGTACGTCGTCCGTAATCCTGCCGACATAGGGGCTACGGTATTGCGGGCGATGCAGATGGCAGCCAAGAGTTTGCCGGAATAACTTTTGCTGGCGCATACCGCCAACTATCCCTTCCCCCTGCCAGGGGGAAGGTTAGGATGGGGGTGGGGTCTATGCCGAAACCTCAAGCAAACGCTTTCGCGATGCGCTCCAGCGCTTGCTTG
>VFLG01000025.1 GCA_009885195.1 Gallionellaceae bacterium | reverse complement strand
ATTTACCTCCTACAATGAGTCCACCACTCCCTCCCGTTGCTCCACCACCAGTCACGGCTAACCAGAGCCGCCGCCACCGCCGCCGCCCGCAACAGTATTGCCAGAAGCGGAAATTATTGCTCAGGCTAATAAAAGACAATTAAAAGAAGGCGCGAACATTTTGTTCGATACGGATAAGTCTGAGCCAAAAAATATTCCATTTTTAAATAAAATGGCGGATGCCGCTATCGACGGAAAAATGAAAATTACGATTTTTGCCCACACCGATATTATTGGATCGGCTGAATACAATCGTAAATTATCGCTGCGTCGTGCCTTAAGAGTGAAAGCACTTTTGATGGCGCGCGGTGTGGCTGCGGACCGCATTCAGATCATCGGCGAGGGTCGGGGTTCGCCCGCCGCCGATAACAAAACGGTCGAGGGCCGATCCTTAAATCGCCGCGCGGTAATCAAAGGAATCGAGAATGAAGATGAACGTTAAAATGCCGGGCTATACACAAGCGACCTTATCTCTATTTTTAGTTTTGCTATTCAGCTTGGCGGCGCAAGCCAGTCAGGCCGCTCCCGATGCTGGTCAGACCAGTCGCGAGCTACAAAAACAACAAGAGCCAAACAACAAGCTGAACGCACCGAATGCAACAAAGCCCCTGCACATTGAAGGCAATAAAACCTCCAAAAAATCTACCGCTGATGTCCGCTTCACTGTAAAAGCCATTCAGGTTACCGGCAGCCGCGTCTATACAGCAGCCTTTCTAGAAGCCATGGTCGCGGATCTGATCGGCCATGAACAGAGTTTGGCTGAGCTTGAAGCCGGCGCCGA
Source organism: Gallionellaceae bacterium (assembly GCA_009885195.1). Classification (GTDB taxonomy): domain Bacteria; phylum Pseudomonadota; class Gammaproteobacteria; order Burkholderiales; family Gallionellaceae; genus Nitrotoga. The sequence continues at coordinate 9,006 of VFLG01000025.1, read as the reverse complement.
ACGTATCACGGCCTACTACCACGCAGATTACTATGCGGTGGCGCGTGCCTATTTGCCACCCCAGCAAATCAAAGATGGCCTGGTGGTAATTAACGTATTGGAAGGACTTGTCGGAGCGCGGCTTGTCACTAATAAATCACGAATATCTGATAGCCGCGTCGATGGTTATTTGAGCGGTATCAAAAACGGTGAAGTGCTGCATAGCAAATCGATAGACCGCGCGCTGCTGCTGTTAAGCGATATGCCGGGAGTGGGCATCGCACGCGGATCCTTGCAGCCGGGAGCCAGCGTCGGCACATCTGATCTCGTCGTCGAAGTGGCCACTTCAGCCCCCTACGATGGCAAAGTTGAACTGGATAATTACGGCAATCGTTTTACCGGTGAAAATCGCTTAGGTGCAGCCCTCGCAGTCAACAGCCCGTTCAAGCTGGGTGATCAAATCAGTTTGCGCGCGCTCACCAGTGACCAAAGCCTCACCTATGCGCGGTTTGCGTATCAGCTGCCGTTAGGCAACAGTGGCTTGCGCGCAGGAGCGGCTTTTTCCGACACCCGTTACAAGCTCGGTAAGGAATTCTCCGGATTGCAAGCTAGCGGCGCTGCCAACAGCGGTAGCTTGTTTGCAATTTATCCGCTTTTACGAGGTCAAGTCAGCAACCTCTCCGGCACTTTGACTTTGGAAAATAAAAATCTCACCGACAAAATATCGACTTTCAACACTTCAACCGATAAAAATGTTCAATTGATCAGCCTTGGCCTAGCCGGAAATCGCCAGGATGCGCTGGGCGGTGCGGCTGTCAGCTCGTTCGATTTATCACTGGTATCCGGTCGTCTGAGCATGGATGCAATATCATTGGCCGCAGACAGTGCATCCGCCAAGAGTAATGGCGCGTTCACGCGCCTGGCCTACAACCTCAGCCGCCTGCAACGCTTGACTGACAGCAACATGCTGTCGCTTGCGCTCTCCGGCCAGCAAGCCAACAAGAACCTTAATTCCTCCGAGCAATTTTCTCTGGGCGGGGCCAATGGCGTGCGCGCTTATCCGCAAGGAGAAGGCGTTGGCGACCAAGGCTGGCTGGCTAATGTGGAACTGCGGCATCAGTTTGCGCAATCCGTGCAGGGCGTGTTGTTCTATGACGCGGGTGCGGTGGACATCAACCGCAATCCTTTCGCTGCCGGTGAAAATACCCGCAAGCTCTCCGGTGCGGGTGTGGGGGCGAATGCGATGCTCGCCGGGGTGCAGATCAAAGCCTATCTGGCCTGGCGCACCAGCGGCGGTCAACCCACTGCTGAGCCTGCCACAGTCAAGCGCAATCCTAGATTGTGGTTGCAGCTGAGCAAACAGTTCTGATAAATTACGGCATACTTATTTCATCCTAAAAACAGCAGTTGCACCATCTGAATGAAATAGTGCAAACGCTGGGGCTGGAAGAAATGAGAGAGCGGTTTTTTGTGCCCGGTTGATGCTAGGGAAACGCGGATTTAATCCGTTCGTAGTGAGCCCTTCGATAAACTCAGGAGAGCCTTGTCGAACCATGATCGGATTAAATCTATAACAATCAATTGGTACTGCCAGCCCTTCGACAAAGCCTTTAGTCCTGAGCAAAGCCGAAGGGTCAGGGCGAACGGATGATTTAATCCGCGTTTCCCTAGACATCTTTGATGACTGGCCACGTACTACACACCACAAATCCACGCGACGCCTCGCGCCAGTCGCCTTGAGTATCTCGCCGCAGTTCTGCTACAAGCACCGCTTCCGTTGAAATGGCAAAATGCTCATTGAGAGCAGCGCACATTTTGCCGTGCTGCATCACGCCTGCATCTGCGGCCAAACGCACCGGCGACAGCCAGCTCAGGCGCGGCAACATGATCCAGCTGCTGTCCCTTGCCGCATAAGGCAATCTACCCACCGGATGGCGTATCCACCAACCGGACAAATTCGTGCCAGATATGCCGGGGATGGGTGTACTGGGCGCGGAAAATTTTTCAGCTTGAGTTGCCGGAAAGAACAAAACCCCCTTGATGAACGCCTGTGCCTTGTTTAGCGTTATGTCTGGTGGCAATGCTGCGCGCCCATCGGGGGTGGTGCCCAGACCAAGCTGGTGGGTAAACACCCGATTCAGTTTGAGATCCAGCCGGTCGCGCGCTCCGGGGCCTATGAAGGCGCGCTGTTCGGCTACGGGTTCGGCTTGCAGATAAAACTTTACCGCAGCCTCCCAGTGGCATATCGCAGCACTGGCATCGCGAAACAGGAAATCGAATTCTCCCAGGGTGCGATCAGCATTTTTCACCTGCAAATTGGTGGCGATAATTTGAGTATCGGGTGTATGAGCCAACCAGAATCCGATCAGTGATTCAAAATAATGGCCGAGGCGGCGGGTCGGACGCGTGGCGATGAAGTCATGCAGGCTGGATGGATCGAGGTCTAATGCAGCAAGCCACGGCGCACAAGTTTGCAATTGCGCACGGCACCATGCGTCATCCACCACGCGCCCGACATTTTCAGGATGGGTTGTATTCAGCAAACACGGAGAACCAATGACCCATGCCAGATCGCGTACCGCTGGAGTGTGCAGCGAGTCAAGAATAGCTTCAAATAATGCGACAGGCTTCATCAAATTCCAGCCGAGGGCTGCGCGGGCGTACTCCACTTGGATCGCCATAGCCGAGGTTGCATAGAAAATTCGCTTTCACCGACGTGTCGGCAAAGAACAGCTGGTTGACCATCTCGTTGTTAAAACCTGACATAGGGCCACAGTCTAAGCCAAGGGCGCGTGCCGCCACGATCAGGTAAGCACCCTGCAACGTGCCATTGCGAAAAGCTGCGGTGTAAGCAGTCTGCTCGTCCTTATCAAACCAGCTCCGCGCATCCGGCACATGGGGAAACAACTGCCCCATTTTTTCATAGAATTTCATGTCGTAGCCAATAATCGCCGTGACCGGTGCCGCCAAACTCTTGGCGCGATTGCCCTCGTCCAGAGCAGGCTGGAGCTTTTCTTTGGCCGCTGGTGATTTAACAAACACAAGACGCGCCGGGCAACAATTGGCCGATGTCGGCCCCATGCGGAAAGTGTCGTAGAGCCGCTGCAATAATGCATCCGGCAATGGGCGGCCTTGCCAGGCGTTGTGCGTGCGGGCAGACAGGAACAGTTGATCAAGTGCGGTTTTATCCAGGGGTGAGGCCATTATTTTCTTTTTATAGATTGGGGTTTATTGAGGTTCCTGTGCCACATTTAACATGTCACTGCGGCTAGAGGGAGTTTCCAGGCTGATACGCCCGAGCGCGCCGCTGCGGTAATCCTGCAGCAGCATCAGTGCGGCTTTTTCCAGATCCGGCGCGCCGCCCTTGATGAGGTAGCCGCGCCGTTTCGCGATGGCGGCGATGACATCTGTCCCATCCATGCCCACCACGGCAAATCCGTAGCGCAGGGAGAGTAGGGCAGGGTAGTGCGCGAGCAAGAGGTCGGCGAGAAAGGTGGCAACTTCTTCGTCGATGATGGCATTGCGGCCGATGGCGTGGCTGGCGGCCAGCATCAGGCCATCGCTTTCATGTTCGATTTTCGGCCACATTAATCCGGGCGTGTCTATCAGCGTCATGTGGTCGTTCAGGTCGAAGCTTTGCTGGCTCTTGGTGACGGCAGGTTCATCACCCACCAAGGCTGCGCGCCGCTTCAGCAGCGCATTCATCAGCGTGGATTTGCCGACGTTAGGAATGCCCATAATCATCATGCGCAGCGGCTTGAGGCTGGTACCGCGATGCGGGGCGAGCGCCAGACACAGGCCGGGCACTTTGGTGGCATCGCCCGGTTTTTTGCACGACAGCGCGACCGCCTTGACGTCTTTTTGCGCATTATAGAAATTGAGCCAAGCCTTGGTGGCGGCAGGGTCGGCCAGATCGGCCTTGTTCAGGATTTTAAGGCAGGGGCGCTGACGGTGCAGGCGTAGCTCGTTGATCAGCGGGTTGCTGCCTGCCTCCGGCACGCGCGCATCCAGCACTTCGATCACCACATCTATACGGGCCATGGTCTCGGCCGCTTGCTTGCGCGCCGAGGTCATGTGTCCGGGAAACCACTGAATTGCCATTGCTGATAAACCGGTCAACTAAACGTGCATTCTACCTTTCGCCGCTTGCTGCGTCATGTTCGGCATTGTTGTTTTTTCCAAAATAACGACTGCTACACCATCCCCCGTTCCGCGAACGACAGGCAGCTCGTACCCGCAATAATGAAGTGATCCAGCACGCGCACATCGACCAGCGCCAGTGCCTGCTTGAGTGCATCGGTAAGCATCCGATCAGACTGGCTGGGTTCTGCCACGCCGGAGGGGTGATTGTGGGCGAGTATGACCGCCGCTGCATTATGGTACAGGGCGCGCTTGACCACTTCGCGCGGGTACACACTGGTTTGCGTGAGCGTGCCGTGGAACAATTCCTCGGATGAAATCGCGCGGTGCTGGGCGTCGAGGAAGATGACCATGAATACTTCCTGGGCGCGGCCACCTAACAATAACTTTAAGTAATCGCGCACTGCGCCGGGAGAATTAAGCGCATCGCCGGAGCGCATTTCTTCCTGCAAGGCGCGTCGCGCCATTTCCACGACTGCTTGCAACTGCACGAATTTGGCTTGTCCCATGCCGTGGATGGCGCAGAAATCTTTTTGGCTGGCGGCAATTAGCTTGGTCAGGCTACCGAATTGGGTGAGCATCTCGCGCGCTAGGTCTACCGCGCTTTTTCCGGTCACGCCGGTGCGCAGAAAAATCGCCAGCAGCTCGGCATCGGAAAGGGAGTCCGCGCCGCGCTGGAGTAATTTCTCACGCGGACGTTCTCCGGCTGGCCAGTCGGTAATCGCCATAACGGACACTTTCTTGTTAAGATGCGCAGCATTATGGAACAAACTCAAGCAAAACGCATCGTGCTCGGTATCACCGGGGGCATTGCCGCCTACAAGGCGGCGGAGCTGGCACGCCTGCTGATAAAACAAGGTGTCGAGGTGCAGGTGGCGATGACCGGGGCGGCCGGCCACTTTATCACCGCGACCACGATGCAGGCGCTATCCGGCAAACCGGTGTTGATGAATCAGTGGGACGACAGCAGTAACGGCATGGCACATATCAATCTGAGCCGTGCTGCCGATGCCATCGTGATCGCCCCGGCCACGGCGGATTTTATCGCCAAGCTGGCGCACGGTCTGGCCGATGATCTGCTTTCCGCCCTGTGTCTGGCGCGTAATTGCCCGCTGTTGGTCGCCCCGGCGATGAACCGGCAGATGTGGGAGAACGCCGCGACCCAGCGCAACATCGCACAACTGATTGCCGATGGCGTGACCATTCTGGGTCCGGCCAGCGGGGCGCAGGCGTGTGGCGAGGAGGGGATGGGGCGGATGGTTGAGGCGGAGGAGTTGGCAGCGGAGATTGTGGCGTTTCTACAGAGTAATAAATCCTTGAACGGGGGTTCCCTCTCCCTAGCCCTCTCCCCGGGGGAGAGGGGACAAATTCAGAGGATGGATGGGGTGAAGATTCTTATCACTGCCGGGCCCACTTACGAGGCGATAGATGCGGTGCGCGGCATCACCAATCGCAGTTCCGGCAAGATGGGCTATGCCGTGGCGCAGGCCGCGCTGGAGCTGGGTGCAGAGGTGACGCTGATTTCCGGCCCGACCGCATTGAACAAACCGCATGGCGCACGAGGGGTGGACGTCACCAGCGCCGCAGAAATGTTTGCAGCCGTGAAACAACAGGTAGCCGCTTGCGATATTTTTATCGGCGTGGCGGCGGTGGCGGATTATCGGGTCGCACAAACCAGCGAACAGAAAATAAAAAGGGGCGACAGCAATATGACGCTTGAGCTGGCGCCCAACCCGGATATTCTGGCCTATGTCGCCTCGCTAAAAAATCCGCCCTTCTGCGTGGGTTTCGCGGCAGAGAGCGAAAACCTGCGCGAACACGCCAAGGCCAAGCGCAAAGCAAAAAAAATACCGCTGCTGGCCGCCAATCTGGCGCAACAGGCCATCGGTGCGGATGACAATGAACTGATTTTATTTGACGATGCAGGCGAGCATGTTTTGCCGCGCTCTGACAAGCTGTCGCAGGCAAGGGAATTATTGCAGCATCTGGCACAACTCTACCGACAAGGAAACAAGCGATGAAAAAAACTGTGGATGTGAAAATTCTCGACCCGCGCCTGCACGACCATCCGCCCGCCTATGCCACGCCCGGCTCGGCGGGGATAGATTTGCGCGCCTGCATCACCGACAGCATGATCATCCAGCCGGGCCAGTGCGAACTCATCCCGAGCGGCATCGCCATCCATCTGGCCGACCCGCAGTGCGCCGCGATGATCCTGCCACGCTCGGGCCTCGGCCACAAGCATGGCATCGTGCTGGGCAATCTGGTCGGATTGATAGACTCCGATTATCAGGGGCAGATATTCGTTTCGCTGTGGAACCGTGGCCATCACCCGTTCACGTTGATGCCGATGGAACGCATGGCGCAACTGGTGATTGTGCCAGTGCTGCAAATGCAGTTCAATATCACCGAGGATTTTCCCGTCAGCCAGCGCGGGGCGGGCGGTTTTGGCAGCACGGGCAAGCATTAGCAATGAAATTCGGGAAACGGCGATGACAACGGATAACGTGTTATTTTTTCGTGCTACTATCAAACGGCAGCAAACAAATTGCCGCAAAAAACCCATGATTTAATTTGCGCCGTATTCAGGTTGAGCCATGGGCATTTCCAACTTTAACTTTCGGAGGGGAGAAATAATGAAATATCTGAATTTGAAAACACTCGCAACAGGTCTGGCAGCACTTCTGCTAATGCCGGGCATTTTTGTCAATCAGGCGATTGCAGCACCACCACAAGCAAAGCATGCCCTAGTAGTAGTGGCTAAAAGTGGAGGCGACTACACCACCATAACCGAAGCACTGGCCGCCATTAACCCCACAGCCACCAACCCCTATGTGATTGAGGTATGGCCAGGCGTTTATACCGAGCCTGATACCATTCACCTTAAGAGCTATGTGCATCTCAAGGGTTCTGGGCGTGACGTAACGACTCTCAAATTTGGTAGTTACTCAAATGTTGCTCAGGTTTATGGTAAGACCAATGTAACCATCTCTGGTTTTACCGTTACAGGGGGCGATGTAGGGATAGATATCTGGTCCACAACTACAAGTGCCAACTCAGTCACGATAACTGATAATGCGTTTACGAATATTAATTGGTTTGGGATTCGGGGGCATAGGCCTGCAGGCGGGGCCACCAATACGGCAGTAATAACCGGTAATGACTTTACCGCTGTACGATGGGCTGGCATCAACCTTCAAAATACTTCCGCTACAATAACTAGAAATTTCTTCTCTGGAATTGGGGAAGGAAGAACTGATCGGTCAGACTCCAGTATCGGTATCGGTGATAGTGGAAATATAACTTATGTCATTACGGAAAATGTGATTAACGGAAACAACGGCATTGGTGTTTATATGCCAGCTGCATCGTCCCCCATCGTGTCTGACAATATTATCACTAACAATGCCCTAGGCGGCATAAAGTTTGGCAGCGTAACCGGGGGGGTTTTGACCAATAACAAGGTCATTAATAACGGAGGTGCACTTTATGCGGATATCGACACAACCTTCGCTGGACAGCCTAATATTAGCTTTAATGTTTTCAATTCTATTATCGGGGTCGCTGGAGTAGGTTCTTATAATGTCAACTCCAACGGCGATCCAATTCTGGTTCCGTAAGCAGCATGTTCTAACTGGCGGCGGGCACCTGTCCGCCGCTATCTATCGCCATCGTTAACGGTACCAATCCGCTTGGTTTTTTCGCACTAAACGCTGCAATAAATATCGGCGAGTCTCAATGCCCCTCGGTTATTGCGCCCTACCGTGCTAATGTAATTGTTTGCAGGCTTCCGGGTTTCCGGCATCACAGCTTTTTCGGAAGCTTTCCTTAGCCTCGCTTTTTCTGTTAAGCGCATACAAAGCAACTCCACGATACAACAGTATTTTATTGTAATCGGCATCCAGTCCGAGTACTCCGTCATACAGGCTCAGTGCCTTGTCATAATCGTTCAGGGCTTCCTGTAATTTGCCCAGATTAAAATTGGTAGCGCCGCGATTTAAGTAAGAAAACGGATTCCCTGGACCAAGTTGAATAGCCCGGTCAAAATCGCTGAGCGCCTCGGCATGGCGACCAGTTTTTAAAAGGGCGACAGCACGATTTACATAGGCCTCAACATAATCCGGATTGAGTGCTATCGCCCTGTTGTAATCTTGCAGAGCATCCTGATAGTGACCCATAGCGTTATGGATAAACCCGCGGTTGTAGTAAGCGATGGCATTTTTGGGGTCAATGCGCAAGGCATCGTCCAGATAGCGCAATGCTTCTCGCGTTTTGCCCATATGGGCATGGGCAAGGCCGCAATTAAAGTAAGCGTCTCTGTCTTGTGTACCCAGTTGCAGCGCATATTCACAATCATTCAGTGCATCGGCATACCGCCCCATTTGTATAAAAAGGTTGCTGCGGTTGTTGCGGGCGGCTGCGAAATCCGGCTTCAACTTGATTGCTGTATTGTAGCTGTGCAGCGCCGCCTGAAAATTTTTCTGCCGGAAATTTACAGCACCAAGGTTTAAGTGTGCTTCAAGATATTTTGGTTTAAGGGTGGCTGCTTTTATAAAATCTTCCTGCGCTTTTTGCAACTCACCCAATTCCATATAGGCCATGCCGCGGTTGTTATAACCTCTTTCCGCAAAAAGCAGGTTATCCCCTTGGTATTTGTCGATTGCATCGGACCACGTTTTTAAATTATCGGAAAAAGTATCCAGCCTGTTCCAGGCCAGCCCGGCAAGCGCCATGCAAAATACAGCCAGCAGGACAGGGACGAATTTCCTGGGGACAGTGCCCATGAAGCCGAACAAGACGATGGGCAGCCCGCTCATCCATAGATAACTGCGGTACAGCACAAACGGCTCCTGAATTCTGACTGTGGATAGCTCGGTCAAATACAGT
>VFLG01000003.1 GCA_009885195.1 Gallionellaceae bacterium | reverse complement strand
GCCGCTCTTCGTCATCCCACTCCGCGCTTTCCGGCCATACTATAACACCGGGGGAAACGGCATTGACCCGCACCTGCGGCGCCAGTTCCTGCGCCAGTGCGCGCGTGAGAGCGGCCAGACCACCCTTTGCTATGCTGTACAGCAGATGTCCGTGCATCGGGCGTTCTGCATGAATATCCACAATGTTGACAATGGCACCGTGGTTGCGGCGCAACTCGGGCGCCGCCGCCTGGGCCAGCAACAGCGGGGCTTTCAGATTGGTGCCGATCAGGTCATGCCAATGCTGTTCATTAATTTCGCCCAGTGGCGTAGCAAAGAAGCTGGAAGCATTATTAACCAGCGCATCCAGCCGCCCAAAATGGCGGATGGTCTTCTGCACCAGCCGGGACAAGGCTTGCGGGTCAAGCAGGTCGGCCTGAAAGCTCTTCACAGAACCATGCCGTGCGGCCTGTAACTCGGCCTGCAAAGCTTGCGCCTCTTGCTCGGACGATCGGTAGTGCAGCGCAATGTTTGCACCTGTCGCGTGCAGCCTGCGGCAAATCGCTGCGCCCACGCGTTTTGCCCCGCCCGTCACCAATATGACTTTGCCTTGCACCTTACTCTCCATTAGACTGTTGCCTTGCAATTTACCATAGAGCGCCGCAATAGATTTATTTTCCTGGACGAGATTATTTCTTCAGCAATGTATTATCGCAACCGGGTTTAGATTTTTTGGGCGGGCACTATGTCAGGAGCTGCCATGTCTTCTCTGCCGTTGCCTTCCCCGGAAGCCCAAGCGCACAGCGAGCAACTGTGCCGTCTTATCCATCACGACATTGCGCTGCAAGGGGGGTGGATACCCTTTTCACGCTTCATGGAGCTGGCACTGTATGCGCCGGGGCTGGGCTATTACAGCGCGGGATCGTGCAAGCTGGGTACAGCCGGGGATTTTGTCACCGCGCCGGAAATTTCCCCGTTGTTCGGTCGCTCATTGGCGCAACAAATAATCGAAATCATGGCGCAAAGCACGCCGCACATCCTTGAGCTGGGCGCGGGCAGCGGCAAGCTCGCCGTCGATGTGTTGAGTGAACTGGAACGGCAGAATAGTTTACCCGAGCGCTATGACATCCTGGAAGTCAGCGCCGATCTGCGCGCCCGGCAACAGGCGCTGCTGCATGAGCATCTGCCGCATTTGGCGAACCGCGTGCATTGGCTGAATACCCTGCCAGACAGCATTTCCGGTGTGCTTATCGCCAACGAAGTGCTGGATGCGTTGCCGGTGCATCTGGTGCGCTGGACCGATGCGCGCATTATTGAACGCGGCGTGGCGAGTGACGGGACTCAGTTTGTGTGGCAGGAACGTCTGCCGCAAATTCCGGCGCTGCACCATCTGGCGCAGCAGATAAGCGTGCCGGACGATACCCTCAGCGAAATCTCGCTCGCCGCACGTGGCCTGGTCAGCAGCCTGAGCACCCGCCTGCAGCAAGGCGTGCTGTTGTTCATTGACTACGGCTTTGGCGCGCGCGAGTACTACCATCCGCAACGCAACTGCGGCACCCTGATGTGCCACTACCGCCATCATGCGCACGACGATCCCTTCTTCCTGCCCGGCTTGCAGGACATCACCTCGCATGTGGATTTTACAGCGGTAGCTGAAGCGGCCATTGACGCAGAATTGCATCTCTACGGCTACACCACGCATGCGCACTTCCTGATCAACTGCGGCATCACCGATTTGCTGGCGCAGACCGATCCGGCAAGCGTGCTCGACTATCTGCCACTTTCCGCGCAGCTGCAAAAACTAACCAGCCCGGCAGAAATGGGGGATTTATTCAAGGTCATTGCCTTGGGCAAGGGCATGGCTATGCCACTGCGCGGATTTGTGTCGGGGGATAAATCACGCTTTTTATAAGAGTCAACCATGCTTATCGGGTTAGCTCCCAAAACAACCCCCACCGTAGGGCGGGTCACACCCGCCGTGGCACGGGATAACGGGTTGAAATGGCGGGTGTGACCCAATACTGTTCGCTTAAGAAAAATTCCGTTCGCCCTGAGCTTGTCGAAGGGCATG
>VFLG01000080.1 GCA_009885195.1 Gallionellaceae bacterium | reverse complement strand
GTTTCAAATGACCACCCCCACCCTAACCCTCCCCCTGCAAGGGGGAGGGGATCAAACTCCTTCCCCCTGCAAGGGGGAAGGTTGGGATGGGGGTGCACGCAATTCCCTATTTTTAGATAGCGCTGTCGCGCACCCGCTCGAAATACATCACCGATGGATAAGGGCGCAACTCTTCAAAAATTCGATAACCACGCAGTTTGCTGGCCTCTTCTGCAGCATCCTTGGCTTGCTTATCCTTGCCCAACTCGACTTGCTGCTGCATCCATTGTTTGCCCACCCTGGCTTGCGGGTCAACCAGATTGCCGAAAGAAATAGCGCCGGTCGGACAGGCCTGCTGACAGGCAGTTTGCACTTCTCCGTCACGCACTGTGCGCCCTTCTGTGCGTGCATTGCTCTTGGCTACAGTCAGCCGTTGTACGCAGAACGTGCATTTTTCCATTACGCCCTTGCCGCGCACGGTGACATCCGGATTGAGCTGCTGGTTCATCGGCTCCGGCCACACATTGTCGGTGGTGGGATAATCGTACCAGTTGAAGTAACGCACTTTGTACGGGCAGTTGGCCTCGCAGTAACGCGAACCGACGCAACGGTTGTAAACCTGCGAATTCAGGCCATCCGCCGTATGGTTGGTGGCGCCGACCGGGCACACGGTTTCGCATGGTGCGGCTTCGCATTGCTGGCACATCATCGGCAGGAATTGCACGCCCTGGTCGGGAAATTCGCGGCCATCCTCATCCCAGTAACGCTCGATGCGTATCCAGTGATGGGCATGGCCGTGGCTGTATTTTTCCTTGCCCACTACGGGCAGGTTATTTTCCGCATAACACGCCACGCTACAGGCATTGCAGCCGGTGCAGGCATCCAGGTCTATGCTCATCGCCCATTTGTATTCCTGGTGCGGCTTGTCCCCAACCGGATGGGTATGACGAAAATCCGACCAGTTTTCCAGCAAATTACCAACGGACATTTTTTAAACCTCCCCCGAAAGATCAATTTTGTCAGACGACACGCGCACGGCTATTTTCTTGCCCATCTGCTTGCCACCCACCGCACCTTCATCCTTGACGATAATCACGCGCTGCCCAGTCTTGCTGACTTTGACGCGCGTTTCGTGCATGGCCAGCTCGCCGGTTTCCTTGTCCAATACGGTATCGAGAATTTTGAAGGCATTGACGCCGACATCTTTGGCGTAGCGCCCCATCGCCTCATGACCATAACCCAGCGGAATGGAAATCGCGTCCGGGTGGATGCCGGGGAACAGATACGCTTGCGCCTTGACCGAGCCGCTGCGGGAGGTCACTTCGACGATATCGCCTTCCGTAATACCCAATTTTTTCGCGGTCTGGGGATGTATCTCGACCCAGCTATCCCACACGATGGTGGTCAAGGGGTCGGGCGATTCCTGTAACCACGGCTGGTTGGCGTGGCGGCCATCGCGCATGCTGGCGCTCACTGCCGGGATCAGGTGCAGCGGGTAGGCGCTATTTTCTGCCGCCGGTGCGGGCAAGATCAAACCGGCAGCAGATGCTTTGCCGGAAAGTTTGCCCTGAGTCTCTGGCAATTTGACTGACAGTTTGACCAGGCCATTGCTCAGTGTCTCTGTCCAGAAAGTATCATCGTCCTTACCCGTGCCGCCCAGTGCGGCCTTGTTCTGCACCAGCGCATTGCGCAGGTAGGCATAAAAATCTTCATAGCCTTTGTATTCTTCCGGACGGCGCTGCTTGAGCAAGGCCAGCAGAATATCGCCCATGCCGCGCGTGCCGGGGTGCAGTTTGTCCATCAGCGGTTGCTGAATGTTCAGTTGCGCGCCTTCAGCCATATATTCCGGCACTGCGGTGGCCCAGTCTTCCAGCGCGGAATCCAGCGGCAGCACCAGATCGGCTTGCAATGCGGTCTCATCCAGGTAGTGGGCAAACGCCACCTTGAACGGCACCTTGCTCAGGTTTTCTTGCAGCTTCATCGAGGCGGGCGCGGTAAAGACCGGATTGGCGCCAAAATTGAACAACACCTTGACCTTGCCTTGCGCCATATCATCGTTAAGCGCGTGCAAGGCGTAGCTGTTGCCGGGGATCGGCGCGATCTGCGGGAACGGCACGCTGGCCGGGAATTCCACGGTCTGGCCGACGTTGCCCAGCACCTGGTTCAGCAGCGCAATCGCTGCGGCATTGTGCGAGCCGTGGGCGTAACCTTCAGCAGCGCTGCCGGCTATGACCAGGCTGGGCGTACGCTCCTTGAGTAGCGCGGCCAGCTTGTTGATTTGCTCGACGGAGATGCCAGTATCTTTGCTGACGCGCTCGGTAGTATAATTTTTCGCGGCTGCGGCGGCATCTGCTGCAACCTTCAGTCCCGCAGTACCCAGCGCATTGATTAAACCCAGCGCTAGAATGCCTTCGGTGCCGGGACGGATGGCGAGCCAGCGATCGGCGTTGGCGCCGGTCAGGGTCATTTTGGATTCGATCTGCACCAGCACCCCGCGCCCGCCATTGCTGTCTTTGCGGAACTGGGCGTACTGCTGCGAGAAATGCACGGGCGAGACCCACGCACCGAGGAAATCGGCGCCAAAGGAAACAATCACTCTGGCTTTGTCCAGGCGCAGGCGCGGCATTTCCACGCCGTATGCTTTCTTGTTGGCGGCACGCACCACCGATGGCGAGACGGCCTCGTAGGCGAAATGATTGGTGGAACCCAGCGCTGCCAGATAATTCTTGAGCAATACGCCCACATGGCCGCTGATGCCGCCGGTCAGGAAAGCGATTTGTTCGCCCTGCACACCGCCGAGTTTTGTGTTGATTAACTCCAGCGCCTTGTCCCAGGTGATGGCCTCGCCCTGGTCGCCAGTGCGCAACAGCGGTTCGCGTAGGCGATCCGGATTGTAGTGCGCCTGCACCCCGGCCTGCCCCAGGCCACACAGCTTGCCACGGTTAATAGCCGAATCGGGGTTGCCTTCCAGCTTCAGCACGCGGCCTTCGCGCACCCGGCCCATGATGCTGCAACCGGCATCGCACTGGGCGCAAGTGGAATTGAAATACACGCCTATGCCGGGGATGACATAGTCCGCCGGTTCGCTATAGGAAGTGACGAGCTCTCTGCCATCTTCAACCGAGGTGTTGCCGCATGCGCTTAACGCAACCGCTGTACCCCCCCAGCCCAGCACCTTCAGGAAATCTCGCCGATTAAAATTGTTGTCAATCATTGCTGAACCCTCTTGGAAATCTTTGTCTTTCGGAACGAGCACATCACTTGTGACACTGCCAGCAATCGTTCGGGCCATTGCTTGTATTAATGGACGACGCATCCACCAGATGGTCCTTCTCATGGCAACTCACGCACCACCCCATGGACAGTGACTTGCTGCGGCGCGCAACGGTCATGGTCTTCACGTCGCCATGGCAATAGGCGCAAACCTCCTGCGCCGGCTTGTCCTGCTGGAATACAAAACGCTGGACATGGCGTTCGTGGCTGAAACGAACGAAATCCGGCAGGTCATGCACCTTCTTCCATGGCACCGGGGTCCTGGCGGCTATCTTGCCATCCGCGCTACCTTCCCAATATTCAAACAATTGTTTGATGCGCGGTGTTTCGCGCACCGAGTCTATGCTCTGGTGGCAGCCTATGCATTTCTGCAACGGCGGAATGCCCGCCACGATGCTGCGCCGCGCGTAAGTGTGGCAATACATGCAGTTGATTTCCATGCCGCCCTTGGCAGCATCTCCGGCGTGGCGGTCATGGGGAAAGTCAATGGGCTGATCGACGTGCGGACCCAAGTCGTCAGCGGTGACAAGGGGCTGCGTCGCATTGCCGGCATAGCTGCCGACAGCGCCAAGCAAGCCAACAAGAAAAATCGAGAAACGTAAAAAACGGCACATCGTAAGTGGCTCCCCAACAAACAATTTAGACTGCCGGCCAAACTACGCCGACATGCATTACAGCAATCGCAACGGATAATTTAAGGGCATCTCTATAAATCCAAACTCCGTCGCGATACTGCGTTGCTCAAGAAATTTTAACGCTTACATATCAAAACATATGCGGCGCGCTAAAATTTCTTTCGCGCCTTGTCTCGCTTAGGATTTTGAATTTATAGAGACGCCCTTAAAATGCGGCAAAATCACTTAATTTTTTTATTTTTTGTGGTGCGAACCGATCCGCGATGGATTTGGCGCGACAACGCGGACGCATAATGTCCAGTTTGGAAAATAAAGTCAACACCTCAAGTTGAGACACCCTAATTTCACCAACAAATTTCATTATAATACATTAAATTACATATTTTACTTATCTGCCTATCCGGCCTTGCACTGCCGTCCAGGCCGTACTATTTTCGGGAGCAGGCCATGAATGAAGAACAAGCCGTGCTGGATTTTTTCGCGCAGACAGAAAACCTGCCGCTGGCACTCAGCGTTGCCGATCAGGTGGACGCCACGCGGCAGCAATTAAATCATGCTTTCTGGCTGGCCTTGCGCGAACGCATCGCAGCGAGTGCGCCGGGCTGGACGGTGGTGACCACCGAAGACCGCAATGTTGCGGATTGTCTGGTTGGCCTGAATCTGGAACCTGCGCAACAACAACCGCTCTATCTGCGCCCCATGCTGGAGCAACAGTCTCTGGGCAACGACCTGCGTATCTATCACGGCTTAATGTGGAGTGCCACGCCCGCGCCTGAGCTGACACGGCTCGACGCCGTCAGCACGCTGCGCGACACTTTGCAGGTGGCAGGTTTCAAGAACAATGAAAATTACCTGGCATGGCAATGGACACCTTATCGTCCGCGCCGCAGGGATTTTTTGTTGCGTTTTTCCACCGCGGCGGATGCGCTGCTAGATGAAGTCACCGCGCTGATGAAAAACCTGCTGGTAACGCACGCCGAGGCATTGCACGCCGCCAACGCGGCCTTGCGTGATGCGCCTCGCAGTGCGACGATATCACTCGAGCGGTTACGTTCGAAACTGTAGGGGCGCGATTTATCACGCCTTTTTTTGATATATCAACCTAAAAACCTCAGTTCAAGCCACAGAGTTCACAGAGAACACAGAGAGAGACGTGGTTTCTCCACATTTTTTAGCTTCACCGAAAAGGTGAATCGCTCCCGTGTTGCAAGCTTTTGTTTTTCCTCTGTGATCTCTGTGTTCTCTGTGGCTAACTGCTTTTTCTAGGATCAATAGATCAGGGCGTGATAAATCGCGCCCCTACGAAAATTGACCTCACCCCTGCTCAAACCGGATTATCCATATCGAAAAAACGATGTTCCAAGCCACAGTGCGCCGCCAGGTGTTCGCCCAGCGCCTGCACGCCGTAGCGCTCGGTGGCGTGATGCCCGGCCGCAATGAAGGCGACACCCGTTTCGTGCGCGACATGGACGTTCTGTTCGGAAATTTCGCCAGTTAAAAAAGCATCCATGCCCAGCGCCACTGCCGCCTCGAAATAACCCTGTGCCGCGCCGGTACACCAGGCGATGCGGCGGATGGTATGATCGCCCTGCCCTATCACTTGTGGTGCGCGCTGCAATGTATCGGTAATATTTTTGGTCAGCTGCGCCAGCGTTTGTTCTTGTGCCAATACTCCGTGACAAGCAATATCCTGCTCGCCAAAATGCCCCCGTTCAACAAAACCCAAACGCCGGCCGAGTTGCGCGTTGTTGCCCAGTTCGATATGCGCATCCAGCGGCAGGTGATAGGCCAGCAGGCTGATGTCGTGCCGCAACAAATGTGCGATGCGCTGTTTCTTGATGCCGGTGATGGTGGCGTCTTCGTTGCGCCAGAAATATCCGTGGTGTACCAGTACGGCATCCGCGCCCCAGGCCGTGGCCGCTTCCAGCAAACGTTGCGACGCCGTGACACCGCTGGCGATGCGCCTGACCTCCGCCCTGCCCTGCACTTGCACGCCATTCGGGCAGTAATCGCGAAAACGGCTGACGTCCAGCAGGCTTGCGATATAATCGCGCAAATCATTCAGCAACATGGCAGCACCTTTAACATTAAACAGCCTCTTGGCTAATTTAGAACAATCATATCATGCGTAAATTCTGGCTCTTGTTTGCTCAAGCCACCACCATCGGCCTGGCTGGATTATTTATTATCAATACGCTCAAGCCCGGCTTGCTGCCGTCCGCCGCTCGCAGTGGGATAGTGACCTTGCATGAAAGCGTAAGCGGCAACGGCAACCAAATACCCATGGCCGGCTTCAGTACGGCGGCACAGAAAGTCATGCCTGCGGTAGTGAATATCTTTACCAGCACCGAAATAAAAACCCCCACCCATCCGTTTATGGAGGATCCGCGCTTCCGTTTCTTTTTTGGCGATGAACTGGACGACATGACACAGCGGGGTTCCAGCTTGGGTTCCGGGGTCATCGTCAGCCAGGACGGTTACATTCTCACCAATCATCATGTGGTGGAAGCGGCCGACCAGATTGAGGTGGCACTGGCCGATGGGCGCAAGGCCAAGGGGCGCATCATCGGCTCCGACCCGGAAACCGACCTGGCCGTTATTAAAATTGACTTGCCGGGCGCCATCCCGTCCATCACCTTCGGCCACTCCGATCAGGCGCAAGTGGGCGACATCGTGCTGGCCATCGGCAACCCGTTCGGCGTGGGACAAACGGTCACAATGGGCATCGTCAGCGCACTGAAACGCAATCACTTGGGATTGAACACTTTCGAAAATTTCATCCAGACCGACGCGGCGATTAATCCCGGCAACTCCGGCGGGGCGCTGGTGGATGTCAACGGCAACCTGATCGGCATCAACAGTGCCATTTACTCGCCGAATGGCGGCTCGCTCGGCATCGGCTTCGCCATTCCGGTCAGCACGGCAAAAAAAATTATGGAGCAAATCATCCAGAGCGGATCGGTGACGCGCGGCTGGGTCGGTGTGGCGGTGCAGGAACTCACGCCGGAACTGGCGGAATCATTCAAGCTCGGCGACACGCAAGGCGTGCTGATCTCGGAAGTGGTGCGCGGCAGCCCGGCAGACAAAGCGGGCGTGCGGCCGGGCGATATCCTCACCATGGTGGATAACAAGCCGCTGGTCGATTCAAGCGCTATGCTGGAAACCATTTCCAACTTAGCCCCAGGCAAGGTGGCCATGCTCAAGCTGCTGCGCAATCAGCGTGAGGTAGTCGTGCCAGTCAAAGTTGGCAAACGACCGAGACCGAGGGAGTAGGAGCCATATTTATCGGGCTTAATTTCTACACTTCCTTTGTTTTGCCCTTACCCATCCACGAAGCCACCACGATCCCCGCTTCGTAAAGCAGCCACAGCGGTATCGCCAGCATGAACTGCGATATCACGTCCGGCGGGGTGAAGATCGCGCCGAGAACAAATGCGCCGACTATCACGTAGGAGCGGATTTCCCTCAGCTTTTCGACGGTGACGATACCCGTGCGCACCAGCACCACCACCGCCACCGGAACCTGAAACGTAAGACCGAACGCCATGAACATGGACAGCACGAAGCTAAGATATTTATCGATGTCGGTCATCACTGCCACGCCTTCCGGCGCGGAGGCGGTGACAAAACCGAACACCACCGGAAACACGGCGAAGTAGGCGAACGACATGCCGCAAAAAAACAGCAGGGTGCTGGCGATGATCAGCGGAATCACCAGGCGCTTCTCGTTCGCATACAAACCGGGGGCGACGAATCGCCAGACCTGATAAAGGATGTAAGGCAGCACGATGAGAAAAGCCGTCATCATCGCGACCTTGAGCGGGACAAAAAACGGGGTCAAGACATCGGTGGCGATCATCTGCCCGCCTTTGGGCAGTTTGGCTAACATCGGCTGTGCCAACAGGGCGTAGAGGTCGGCTGCCCACGGAAACAGGCCGATGAACACCACCAGCAAGGCCACTGTGGAATACAGCAGGCGAGTACGCAGCTCAACTAAATGCGCGATAAAACTTGCGCTGGTACTCATTTTGAATTACTTGCGGGTGGCGTCCCGGATGCCTCGATGGCTGGTTGTGGCAACGCATCAATAGCTGCTTGTGGCGGCGCATCAATGACCGATTGTGGCGGCAACTCGGTGGCAGTTTGCGTCGGCAGTTGATTTGCCGACCCGGGCCTATCAAGCTTTGCAACCGCCTCGTTGATCTGTTGCAACTGTTGATCCACTGTCAGTGTCACTTGCTTTACCGATTGCCCCAACGCGTCGGCCTCGGCTTGCACTGTCTGTTGCAACTGCCGGAACTCTTCGATATCCATGTCGCGCGCGATGTCGGATTTCACGCCATTCACATAGCGTTGCCCGCGCCCCCACAGATGCCCCAGGGTGCGCGCCACTTTCGGCAGCCGTTCCGGCCCGATGACGACGAGCGCCACCACCATGACCACCATCAGTTCGGAGAAGCCGAAGTCAAACATCTTTAGGGCACCTCTAAAAATCCAGATTTTAGTTCCGGCATAACCTAAAGGTTAGCCTACACAGCAACTTCGTTGTATCCCAACTGCTACGTTGCGTAAAAAATTTCTTGCTTACATATCAATCATATGCGGCGCTGCGAAATTTTTCCCGCGCCTTGCATTTGGGCGAACTCTGAATTTTTAGAGGCACCCTTTAGCCGTTCAGTTTAAGGATGAACTTAAACTTTAGTCGTTTTTTTGTCTTTCACTTCGCCTTCGATGGTCTGGCCGCCTTCTTTAAGCTGCTTCGCGGCTTCATCTTCGCT
>VFLG01000053.1 GCA_009885195.1 Gallionellaceae bacterium | reverse complement strand
GTTGCCTTGAAGTGCATGCTGTAGCGATGCACTTTTGGCGGTCTTGATTTGCCCATAAAACACCTCCGTTCCGTTAGGGGGAGGTGTCAACTAAATTGGGGGAGGATTAAGTCCCCTTAACGGAATACGATAGTCTTGTTGCCGCACACCAACACACGATCTTCCACATGGCAGCGCAAGCCGCGCGCCAGCACGGATTTTTCAATGTCGCGCCCGTAGCGCACCAGATCGTCCACCGAATCACCGTGGTCAATGCGCACCGTGTCCTGCTCGATTATCGGGCCATCATCCAGTTCTTCGGTGACGTAATGGCAGGTCGCGCCGATCAGCTTCACGCCGCGCAGGTAGGCCTGATGATAAGGCTTGGCTCCGGCGAAAGAGGGCAGAAAGCTGTGGTGAATATTGATGATGCGCCCCGGAAAGCGCTGGCACAGCGCAGGCGGCAAGACCTGCATGAAGCGCGCCAGCACCATGCAATCGCCGCGATGATGCTCGAACAAAGTAGCAACCTGTTCGAACGCGTCAGCCTTATGACCTTGCGTGTCCACATGGATGAAGGGAATGTCGTGCCACTCGACAAAGCTGCGCAAATCCTCGTGGTTGGAGATCACGCAGGGGATGTCCACCTGCAACTCGCCACTGCGCCAGCGATACAACAGATCATTCAGACAATGATCCTGCGTACTCACCAAAACCACCAGCCGCTTCTTCTGCGCGGAATCTGACAGCTGCCAAGTCATCGCGAATTCCTGCGCCAGCGGCGCAAAGCGGCGACGAAACTCGTCCGCATCAAACGGTAACGAATCGGCCAGAATCTCCTGCCGCATAAAAAACAACTGCGCCTCGTGCTCGGTGTGATAACTCGCCTCGACTATGAAGCCGCCGTGCTGCGCAATAAAGCCGCTGACTGCGGCGATGATGCCCGCGCGGTCGGGGCAGGAAATAGTCAGGGTGTAGCGGCGGGGGGTAGTCATGCTTGCGTCCTGAAATGTGTTGTGCGGATTCTAACGGATAACGGCGCCATGCTTGTCTAGGCACTGGCAAAAATCTATTTTAATAGAATAGTTGGCTCGCCGGTTCGGACGAATCTGTGCGCTGGGTTGTGAGGTTATTTCTTTGAGGTAGCAACAGCCTCTTTTGACTTATCTAACCTAAAATTCTGTAACATTTTCCGCATAACTTTTACCGTGTTATACACCTTCTGATCTACCGATTTAGAACAGTCCTTTTGATGCGCCCAAAATGAATTTAGCACACAATTTTCAGCCTCTTTCTCAAATTGATCGGCATGTTCATCACTTAAATGTTTAAACCAATTTAGGTGAAGCAATTTCATTTCACTACCATTTTTCATAGGGGCAAGATGTGTAAAAATTTCATTGCTGTCATTGCTTACACTGCCATCATTTTGTGAGGCGATAAATTTATCTCCTAGGTATTTAGTGAAAACCAAACTTGCAAAATCTAATGATTCGCATAGTTGATATGCTTCAACAATTGCTTTACCCGCAAGGCAGTGCTCTTTAGTTATAAAATCCCCCTCGTGAATAACCCCCCGTATGGGTAATCCATTTTCAAACATCTCTGAAGCAAGAACCGCGGAACATACTGACATATATATTCGCGCGGCGTAAATCCAATTAGAGTCAGCCTCTTCTGGGTAAGCCAAAGTAAACACAATCGTATCTGAGAAAACAATGTGCGTTAAGGCTTCGCTGATCGCTTTGTATTCAGGTTTGGATTTGACCGCCGATTCGGTTATATCTTTTGCTCTTTTTGGTATGTCATTAATAATTTTTAATACATCGAGCGCCGAATCAGATGCTGAGTTATTTTCAAGAAAATTTTGGTATCCCAAAATATCAAAAAATCCTACAAGTCCTTTCATTCTATAACTCCAGTTGTTGGTGGTTTGAACGGCAATCCCGTCCAAGTAACACGGGGATTATAAATACATAACCCGCAATCTAACAGAAATACCCCTATTGCCAGAAGAAATAAAAATTGACCGCCGAGTACAAGACCGCATGACCCACGCAGCCTTAAAAATCAAACGGCCTCGTGATCGCAGGACGACCAAAAACAAGTTTCTCTTGTGCCAGTTACAGGAACTCGCTCTGCAGCCGCTGCGCCGCAACATCCTCACCCCATAATGCCGACATGATGCGCGAGGCTTGCATTGCATCGCCGCTGGTGAAGAATTGTGTGGTGTTGAGACCCTCTGACCCTTCGACAGGCTCAGGGCGAACGGGCTTGGAGATATTCAATGAGCGCGCGGGCAACTCGGTCTGGATACGGTGTTGCAGCTGGCGCGCGACGGCTTCGCCGGTATCCACCAATGCGATGTTTGGTCCCACCACTTCGCGGATTAGCGGAGCAAGAAAAGGATAGTGGGTACAGCCAAGAATCAGCGTATCTGCGCCCCGTGCCAGCAAGGGTGCGGTGTAGCGTTCGATAAGTTCGCGCGTCTGTGCGCCATTTAGATCACCCCGCTCCACTTGCTCAACCAAGCCGGGGCAGCCTTGGGTCACGATATTTACTTCTCCGGCGTAGCGTTCCAGCAGTGCGGCGAAGCGTGCGCTTCCCAGTGTGCCTGTGGTGGCCAGCACGCCGACCACGCCGCTGCGGGTGGCGGCGACGGCGGGTTTGACGGCGGGCTCCATGCCTATGATGGGTAGCGTGAAATTTTTGCGTAGCGAGCTGATTGCGGCGGCGGTAGCGGTGTTGCAGGCGATGACGATGGCGTGCGCGCCTTGTTCAATGAGGAAACGGGTGAGGGTGAGCGAGCGTTGTTCGATGAAGGCCGGGGATTTGTCGCCGTAGGGGACGTGGGCGGAATCGGCGATGTAGATCAGGCGTGCGTGCGGGAGGCGGTGGCGGATGTGATGGAGGACGGAGAGTCCACCGACGCCGGAATCGAATACGCCTATGGTGGCTGAAATGTATTCTTCCCCCTTTGCAAAAGGGGGAGCGAGGGGGATTTGTTTTTCCGTATATGATGCCACTGCAAATCCCCCCTACCCCCCTTTTTCAAAGGGGGGTTGCCGACTTAAGCCACCATGCCTTGGCTGCGCAAATATTCTTCATACGTGCCGTGATAATCGGATACACCTTTGGCCGTGATTTCGATGATGCGCGTGGCGAGGGAGGCAACGAATTCGCGGTCGTGGCTGACGAAAATCAGCGTGCCTTTGTACAGGTCGAGCGCGGTGTTGAGCGCTTCGATGGATTCCATGTCCATGTGGTTGGTGGGCTCATCCATCAGCAGCACGTTGGGTTTTTGCAGCATCAGCTTGCCGAACAGCATGCGTCCTTGTTCGCCGCCGGACAGCACGTTTACTTTTTTGTGCACGTCGTCGCCGGAGAACAGCAAACGACCCAGCGTGCCGCGCACGACCTGGTCATCATCGCTCGGGCCGCGCCAATAGCTCATCCAGTCCATCATGATTTTGTCTGCGGCAAAGTCGGCGGCGTGGTCTTGCGCGTAATAGCCCAGCTTGGCCTTCTCCGCCCATTTGATGGTGCCGGTGTCGGGCGTCAGATCGCCTGCCAGGCAGCGCAGCAGCGTGGTTTTGCCGATACCGTTGGGGCCGATGATGGCGACTTTTTCACCGGCATCGATGCGGAAGTTGACATTGGAATACAGCACGCGGTCGAAGCCTTTGGTCATGTGTTGTACTTCTACCGCGACCCGATGCAGTTTTTCGCGCTCGTCATATTCAAAGCGGATAAAGGGATACTGGCGGCTGGATGGTTTGATGTCTTCGATCTTGATTTTGTCAATCTGGCGCGCGCGCGAGGTGGCTTGCTTGGCCTTGGAGGCGTTGGCCGAGAAGCGCGCCACGAAGGCTTTGAGCTCGGCCACTTTTTCCTTGGCTTTGGCATTATCTGACGACTGCTGGTCACGCGCCTGGGTCGAGGCCAGCATGTATTCGTCATAGGTGCCGGGGTAAACCATGATCCTGCCGTAGTCCAGATCGGCCATGTGGCTGCACACGCTATTCAGAAAGTGGCGGTCGTGCGAGATGATGACCATGGTGCTGTTGCGCGCATTGAGGATGTCTTCCAGCCAGCGTATGGTGTTGATGTCGAGGTTGTTGGTCGGCTCGTCCAGCAACAGAATTTCCGGATCGGAAAACAAAGCCTGCGCCAACAACACGCGCAACTTGAAACCTGGCGCCACTTCACGCATCGGGCCCTGGTGCAGCTCCAGCGGAATACCCACGCCCAGCAGCAGCTCACCCGCACGGGCCTCGGCGGTATAGCCGTCGAATTCGGCGAATTTCGCCTCGAGGTTGGCGGCATGCATGTAATCTTCTTCGCTGGCATCGGGGTTGGCATAGATGGCATCGCGCTCCGCCATCACTTCCCACATCTCGGCGTGGCCCATCATGACCACGTCCAACACCCGCACGTCTTCAAAAGCAAACTGATCCTGGCGCAGCTTGCCCAGGCGCTCGCCCTTGTCCAGCATGACGTTGCCGGAGCTTTGCTCGAGATCGCCGCCTAAAATTTTCATGAAGGTGGACTTGCCGCAGCCATTCGCGCCGATCAGTCCGTAGCGGTTGCCATCGCCGAATTTCACGGAAACATTTTCGAACAGCGGCTTGGCGCCGAATTGCATGGTGATATTAGCGGTGGATAACATGTAAAAATCGATTTCGGAAAATTTCGGAGCGCGATTTTAACACCGTGCGGCATTAATTACCTTTGCAATCTATTGGATAGTAATGGTTGAGGTGTGTTGGTTGTAGCCCGCATGGAGCGCGGCGTAATGCGGGATGAATAGGAAAAGTTTGTCCTGAGCCTGTCGCAGAGACTATCACCGCAGCTTCCCGGATTCCGCTGCGCTGTATCCGAGCTGCAGCGGCTGCTTCCTCGCTCCTCAGTCCTTGCGCCCTTTATCCTTGTGCCCTTTGTCCTGCTGCCCCTTGTTCTTATGCCCTTTGCCTTTGCGCTCTTGGTAGTCCTGTCCGTAGTCCTCCGACATCACGAAGTACACGGGTTTGCCGCAGGCGTTGTACTTGCCGCAATGCTTGGCCCAGTTCTTCGCATGACCCGGAGGTACGTGCAGATAGAGCGGGGCGATCACCACCGCCGACGGCTGACGCAGGATGATCACCGGCTGAGAGTGCAGCAAAACCATCGGCGGCATCACGTTGCCGAATTGTACTTGGCCATAGACGCCCGGGCTGATTTCACCGCTGACACTGATGCTCACGCTGGGCGTTGCCGCATGGGCAGCCAGACTGGCGAGCATGAGGCTTGCCAAGGCTGTTGCTTTAATGATTTTCATGACGTTCCTTTCGAGATTTGAGTTTGTTAAGGGTGCTTGCCACATTACGCGGTCTTGGGTTGATCGTCAACGTGAGTGCTCTCTCTGCAAACGAAAACTTGGCATCAGGGTTGGGCGCGCTTTTCAGTTAGAATGTGCCGAGTTAATTCATTTGCAGAACATTATGGTTCCCCATCTCACCACCGCCCTGACCGGCCCGCTGCTTGATCTGGAGCGCCGCTTTCTGGATGCCATGCCGACCATCGAGCACTGGTTCCGCGCGCAATGGCTGGAGCACACCATCCCGTTCTACACGTCGGTTGATTTGCGCAATGCCGGGTTCAAGCTGGCGCCGGTGGATACCAATCTGTTTCCCGGCGGCTTCAACAACCTCAGCCTGGATTTCTTGCCGCTGTGCGTGCAGGCGGCGCAGACCGCGATTGAAAAAATTTGTCCGGAGGCGCGCGGGGTGTTGCTGGTACCGGAGAATCACACGCGCAACCTATTTTATTTGCAAAACGTGGCGCAGATCGTCACCGTGCTCAAGCGCGCCGGCATGAAAGTGCGGGTCGGCAGTTTGCTGGCGGAGATTACTCAGCCGACCACGATCACCCTGCCCAACGGCGGATCGCTGACGCTGGAACCCTTGCGGCGCAAAGGTAATCGCCTGATGCTGGACGATAGCGGATCAGGGCCAAGCTTCGATCCTTGTGTGGTGCTACTTAACAATGATCTGTCTGCCGGGGTGCCGGACATCCTGAAAAATCTGGAACAGGAAGTGCTGCCGCCGCTGGTGGCAGGCTGGACCACGCGGCGCAAGTCGCGCCACTTTGCCGCCTACGACCGCGTGGCGGAGGAATTCGCCCAACTCATAGGGATTGATCCCTGGCTGATTAATCCCTACTTCGCCACCTGTGGCGAAATCGATTTTGAGGCGCGCACCGGCGAAGAGTGCATGGCGGCAAATGTAGATGCCATTCTGAAAAAAATGCGCGTGAAATACGCCGAGTACGGCGTGAAGGAACCCCCCTTTGTGATCGTTAAGCCTGATGCCGGCACCTACGGCATGGGCATTATCACGGTGAAAGATGCCAGTGAGGTGCGCGACCTCAACCGCAAGCAGCGCAACAAGATGGCGGTGGTAAAAGAAGGGTTGCAGGTGCACGAAGTGCTGGTTCAGGAAGGCGTATATACCTTTGAAAAAATCAACGATGCGGTAGCCGAGCCGGTGGTGTATATGGTTGACCACTTCGTCGTGGGCGGTTTTTACCGCGTGCATACCGAGCGCAGGGTGGACGAAAACCTCAATGCGCCGGGCATGCACTTTGTGCCGCTGGCGTTCGAGACCAGCTGCATCATGCCCAACCCGGATGGCGCCCCGGACGACACCCCCAACCGCTTTTATGCCTATGGCGTAGTGGCAAGACTGGCGCTGCTGGCGGCGGCCATCGAGCTGGAGGACAGGTGACAGAGGACGGAAGACAGAAGACAGTAGTGTCGTCGCGGCTACGCCGCGTTTTTAATAAATGTGCCGCGCAGCGGACAAAAATCTGTCTTCTGTCTTCTGTCTTCTGTCTTCTGTCGTGCGGTCAAGAGCCGCTGTATCAGGAGCAGGGCTACGTGTTTGGCACGCTGGTGGAAGTCAGCGTGTACGGTGAAAACGAAGCGCGCGCCAAACAGGCCGTGGCGTCGGTGATGCAGGAATTCCAGCGCCTGCATAAGCTGTTGCATGCGTGGCAGCCGAGCGCGCTGAGCGAATTGAATACCGCCATAGCCCGCGGCGAGAGTAGCGGAGTGATGCCTGAACTCGCCGCGATACTGCAGGACGCCGCGCAACTTTTCGCGCAATCCGATGGGCTATTTAATCCCGCCATCGGCGGCATGGTGCAGTTGTGGGGATTCCATGCGGATGAGTTCAAGCCCGCGCTGCCGGACGGAAAGTTGCTGGCCGCACTGGTCGCAGCCCGTCCGCGGATGAGCGATATAGTTTTTCTCCCCTCTCCTCCTGCGGGGGAGAGGACGGTTGCTCTTCCTCTCTCTGGGGGGAAGTTGGAAGGGGGGAGAGGGGAATCAGCAAGGAGCAGCAACAAGGCCGTGCAGCTCGACCTCGGCGGCTACGCCAAGGGCTATGCGCTGGATCGTGCGGCGGCGTTGTTAAAGCAACAGAGTGTACACAATGCCCTCATCAACATTGGCGGCAATGTACTGGCGATGGGTCAGCACGGCACGCGCGCGTGGCGCGTCGGCATCCAGCACCCGCGCGCGTCGGGGCCGATTGCCACACTGGAATTGCAGGACGGCGAGGCCATCGGCACCTCGGGTGACTACCAGCACTATTTCATGCTGGGCGGAAAACGCTTTTGCCATCTGATCGACCCGCGCACCGGGCAGCCGGTGCAGGGGGTGCAGGCGGTTACCGTGCTGACGCGTGGCGAACGCGCCGGCGTGCTGTCGGATGCAACTTCCAAGCCGTTATTCGTTGCCGGCAGCCAAGGCTGGCGCGATGCCGCGCGAAGAATGAATATAACGGAGGCGTTGTTGATAGACGACAGTGGTGCGGTACATCTCACCACCGCGATGCAGAAACGGCTAGAATTCACCGACAAGAGCACACCGCAATGGGTGGAATAGTCGGCGTGCCAGATAATTTAAAGGGTCGAGGAGAGTTTGAATGGTCGGGATTTTATTGGTGGCGCACAACACGCTCGGCGAAAGCCTGCTCGATTGCGTGAAGCATGTGCTGGGCGAGGCTCCGCACAACCTTAAAATATTGTCGGTTTATGCCGGGGACGATCCGCAACAAAAATTGCGCGATGGGCAGGTGCTTATCAAGCAATTGGATGAAGGCGGTGGCGTGCTGGTCCTGGCGGATATTTTCGGCGCCACGCCCAGCAATATCGCGCGGCAACTATGTCACGCCGAGCGCGTGATGGGCGTGGCGGGCATGAATCTGCCGATGTTATTGCGCGTGGTTCGCTCTACCGACAAGACCCTGCCGGAACTGGCGAAAGTCGCCGTCGATGGCGGGCGCGAATGTATCGTTTACATTGAGCAGGATCATTAAGGAACTCTTAAATGCTGCAACAGGACGCACTCATCATCAACAAACTCGGGCTGCACGCGCGTGCTTCGGCCAAGCTGACCCAGCTCGCCGCGCAGTTTCCGTGCGAGGTATGGATGTCGCGTGCCGGCCGCCGGGTGAATGCGAAAAGTATCATGGGCGTAATGATGCTGGCCGCCGCCAAAGGCGCCACCATTAACATCGAAACCAGCGGTGACAGGGAGCAGGAAGCAAGGGATGCAATCATTGCCCTGATTAACGATTATTTCGGGGAAGGCGAATGAGCTTTACCCTGCATGGCATCCCGGTTTCCAGCGGCATCGCCATCGGCCATGCGCATCTGCTTTCGCATACCTCGCTGGAGGTGGCGCACTATGTGTTGCCCGAGAAATTCATAGACGAGGAACTCGCGCGCTTCGATGCAGCACTGGAAAGTGCCCGCCAGGAACTTGAAGACTTGCATGTTCATCGTTCGGAACATGCTGCTGCCGAATTTGATGCTTTTCTTGATCTGCATCTGATGATTCTGGCCGATACGCATATCAGCCAGGCGCCGCGTGAGATGATGGAGCGCGAGCATTGCAATGCGGAATGGGCGCTCAAAATGCAAATGGATACGCTGGTGGCGCAGTTCGAGGCGTTTGATGATGCCTATCTGCGCGAGCGCCAAACCGATGTGGTGCAGGTGGTGGAGCGCGTGTTGAAGAAGCTCATTGGTCATCCCGGTCATGTTCCGCCTGCCGCCAGGCATGATGTAAGCATGATTCTGGTCGCGCATGATGTGAGTCCGGCCGATCTGATTCAGCTTAAGCCGCACCAGTTTGCCGCTATCCTCACTGATTTGGGCGGCGCTACTTCGCATACCGCCATCATCGCACGTGGCCTCAATACGCCATGCGTGGTCGGTCTGCACCGGGCGCGCCAGCTGTTGCGCGAAAATGACTTGCTTATCGTGGATGGTGAACAGGGCGTCATCATCGTCAACCCGGACAAGCAGATACTGGCCGAATACAAGCTGCGCCAAGATCAATGGGAGCTGGAACGGAAAAAACTCAAGCGCCTCAAGGCCACGCCCGCTAAAACGCTGGATGGCACCATCATCGAGCTGCATGCCAACATCGAGCTGCCGCACGATTTGGCCGAAGTAAAGGAAAACGGCGCGACTGGAATAGGCTTGTTTCGCAGTGAATTCCTGTTTCTCAACCGCGATGGTCTGCCGGATGAAGAAGAACAATTCGAGGCTTACCGTGCCGTGACGGTAGGCATGGATGGGCAGCCGGTAGTCATCCGCACCTTCGATCTGGGCGCGGACAAGCCGCTCAATGGCACCAAACGTGTCGCCAGCAACCCGGCGCTGGGGTTGCGCGCTATCCGTCTATGCCTGGCCGAGCCGCAATTGTTCCGCACCCAGTTGCGCGCGTTGCTGCGCGCATCTGCCTGCGGCAACGTCAAAATACTGGTGCCGATGCTTTCCAGCGTGTCGGAAATTAACCAGACCCTGCAATTAATAGCGGCGGCCAAGCAAAGCCTGGACGATGACAAAATTCCGTATAACCCCGCGGTGCAGATAGGCGGCATGATAGAAGTTCCTGCCGCCGCGCTGGCGCTTAACGCATTCACCAAAAAGCTGGACTTTCTTTCTATCGGCACCAACGACCTGATCCAATACACCCTGGCCATTGACCGCACCGACGAAGAAGTG
>VFLG01000036.1 GCA_009885195.1 Gallionellaceae bacterium | reverse complement strand
CCTCTAAAAACTCAGAGTTCGCCCAAATGCAAGGCGCGGGAAAAATTTCGCAGCGCCGCATATGTACAATATGTAAGCAATAAATTTTTTCCGCAACGCAGCAGTTGGGATGAAATCTGGATTTTTAGAGGTGCCCATAAGCAATGACAGCCATACTGGACGTAGCCAACCTAGGTCACCGCTACAAAGAAAAACAAGTTCTCGACGGGGTGTCGTTTTCGCTGGAACCGGGCGAAATAGGCTGCATCCTCGGCCCCTCCGGCTGCGGCAAAACCACCGCGCTGCGTCTGATCGCCGGGTTCGAGACCCCCGCCACCGGCACCATCCGCCTGATGGGCAAAACGCTGAGCGAACCCGGTTATGCCCTGCCACCCGACCGGCGCGGCGTGGCCATGGTGTTCCAGGATTACGCCCTGTTTCCACATCTGACGGTGGACAAAAACATCGGCTTTGGGCTGTCTCGCCTGCCGCGTGCCAAGCGCGAAGCGCGTGTCGCACAGATGATGGAACTGGTGGGGCTGACCGCGCGCGGCGCGGCCTATCCGCACGAACTGTCGGGCGGACAGCAGCAGCGCGTGGCGCTGGCGCGTGCGCTGGCGCCAGGTTCGGGGCTATTGCTGCTGGATGAGCCATTTTCCAATCTGGACGTCGGCCTGCGCGAAAAACTGGCGCTGGAAGTGCGCGAGATTCTGAAACACGAAAACATTACGGCACTGATGGTGACGCACGATCAACACGAAGCCTTTGCCATGGCCGATTGGATCGGGGTAATGGCGGATGGCCGCATTCAGCAATGGGATACGCCCTACAACCTATACCACCAGCCCGCCAACCGTTTCGTCGCCGACTTCGTCGGCCATGGCGTGCTAGTCACCGGCAAGGTACTCAACGACCATCAAGTGGGAATAGAACTCGGCATACTGAACAGCCATATACCGGTCGAGTGCGACACCGGCGGCTGCGAAGAATGCGTGCGCAGTTGCCATGTCGATGTGTTGCTGCGGCCCGACGACATCATCCACGACGACGATAGCCCGCTGCTCGTCGAAGTCGAGAACAAGGCCTTTCGCGGCGCCGAATTCCTCTACACGCTCAAACTGCCGAGCGGCCAGCGCGTACTGTCGCTGGTGCCCTCGCACCACAACCACGCCATCGGCGAAAAAATCGGCATCAAGCTGGCGGTCGATCACGTGGTGGCGTTCCGCCGCGACTGATTCAATTTCTAATTTGAGCCATTATGTTTCGTAATTAACGTGTCATACACTACCCTGCACGGCTTTCCAGTTCTTCCCAACGCGCCATCAATTGCAGCAACTCCCCCTCTATTTCGGTAGCACGGATTTGTAATTTTTTGGCCTGCTTGGGGTCGTCGCGGTACATTTTCCCCGCCGCCAGTATCGCGCCGATTTCAGCTTGTTCGCGCTCCAGCGCCTGAATGGCGGACGGAATCTGCTCCAGTTCCTGCGCGTCCTTGAAGCTCAGTTTGCTTTTGGCTTTGGCCTTGGCTGAAACAGCCTGCGGTGCAGGCTTGGCCTGAGCGGCTTCGCGCGCCGGTGTTTGCTGCGCAGCCTGATGTTTTTTCACGCGCACCCAGTCCTCGTAACCACCGACATATTCCATCAGATTGCCGTCGCCCTCAAAGGCAATCACCTGGGTCACGACGTTGTCGAGAAAGGCGCGGTCGTGGCTGACCAGAAACAGCGTGCCATCGTACTCGGCCAGCAGCTCTTCCAGCAGCTCCAGCGTTTCGATATCGAGATCGTTGGTCGGTTCGTCCAGCACCAGCACATTGGCCGGGCGGCTGAACAGGCGCGCCAGCAGCAGGCGGTTGCGCTCGCCCCCGGACAAGCTTTTTACCGGGGAGCGGGCGCGCTCGGGCGCGAACAGGAAATCGCCGAGGTAGCTGATGACATGCTTGCGCGTGCCGCCAATGTCGATGAAATCAGAGCCCTGGCTGATGGTGTCAGCCAGTGTCGCCTCTTCATCTAATTGCGCGCGCAGTTGGTCGAAATAGGCCACTGCCAACTTGGTGCCCAGCTGCACCTTGCCGCTGTCCGGCTGCATTTCACCCAGAATAATTTTGAGCAGCGTACTCTTGCCCGCACCGTTGGGACCGAGCAAACCGATCTTGTCGCCGCGCTGAATGCGGCAGGAAAAATCAGCTATCACTTTCCTGTCGCCAAATGATTTGCTGACATGCGACAGCTCCGCCACCAGCTTGCCGGAACGGTCACCCGCTTCCACACTCATCTCGACACGGCCCACGCGCTCACGCCGCGCCGCGCGCTCGCGCCGCAACTGCTCCAGCCGCCGCACGCGCCCTTCGTTGCGCACGCCGCGCGCCTTGATGCCCTGGCGTATCCACACTTCTTCCTGCGCCAGTACCTTGTCGAACTTGGCATTGAGCACCGCTTCATCCTGCAGCATCAGCTCCTTGGTGCGCAAGTAGGCGGCGAAATTACCGGGAAAGCTGGCCAGTTTTCCACGATCCAGTTCGACAATGCGCGTCGTGACGTTATCGAGAAAGCGCCGGTCATGGGTCACGAACAGCACGCTGCCGCGAAAATTATTAAGCAAGCCTTCCAGCCATTCAATGGAGGAGAAATCGAGATGGTTGGTCGGCTCATCCAGGATCAGCACATCCGGCTCGGCCACCAGCGCCTGTGCCAACGCCACGCGCTTGCGCACACCGCCGGAGAGATCACCCACGCGGCTGTCGGCGTTCAGTTCCAGTCGCTGGATGGTGGTCTCAATACGCGCTTGCACCGCCCAGCCATTTTGCGCTTCGAGTTGAGTTTGCAAGGGCTGGAGCGATTCAAGCAAACTTTCATAATCGGCATCCGGTTCGGCCAGTTGATGCGACACATGATGGTAGTCGTGCAATAACTGGCGCAGCCCGCCCAAACCCTCTGCCACGGCGTCAAACACGGTTGCGTCAGCGTCCAGCACCGGCTCTTGACTGACATAGCAAATGCGTATGCCGGGTGCGCGCCACACGATCCCGTCATCCAGCGCGGCCTGTCCGGCCAGCACTTTCAACATGCTGGACTTACCGCCGCCGTTGCGCCCGATCAGGCCGACACGCTCGCCTTCGTCCAGTTGGAAATCGACATGGTTCAGCAAGGCAACGTGCCCGAACGCAAGGCAGGCCTTGTCTAAAGTGATGAATGGCATGATGGGGAACTACTTTTTAGGCAGCGAAGATTGATAGAGAAAAGAAAAGCCCACCACCCAGAAGGCCATGGCCCAGTAGCCGAACGCGTTGGTAAAACCGTCCAGCACCAGATGCACATTGTAGCTCTCAACCAAAGGGAAGGTGAGCTGGAAAATGATAAACAGGCCGGACAGCAAATTCCCCGCCAGCACCAGACGCTGGCCGAAACGAAAACCTCTCCCTTCCGGATTTCCTTCAGGCGGCAACGAGCCGCGAAAATGCAGCACCAGATACACTGCGCCAAACAGCAGCAATGCGCCGACGATGCGGCCGGGGATATCTCCCTCGCGCGTGGTGACGCCGAGCAGCTCCAACACGACGCGCCCGATTGCGGCCACCCAGCCCATCTCCAGGGTCAGCGGTATGAAAAACCACGCCATAAACAAATTTATCTTGTGCCACATTACTGCTTGCTCCTTGTTGTCAGTTTCTGCAAATCCTCGATGATCTCTTTCGAATGGCGTGAGGTTTCCACGCTCAAATACACTTTCCCGATATTACCCTGCGGGTCGATCAGAAAAGTGTAGCGGCGCGCGAATTTCATAAAACCCAGATTCATCAGCGCGCCGTAACTGGCGGCGACCGCGCCTTTGCTGTCTGCCAGCAACGGGAACGGCAGATTATATTTTTTGGCGAATGCGGCATGGCTTGCGGTATCGTCCACACTCACGCCCACCACTTGCGCGCCGAGCTCACTTATTTGATTCAAGTCGTCACGAAACGCGCATGCCTCTTTCGTGCAACCCGGCGTATCGTTCTTGGGATAAAAATACAGCACCAGCCACTTACCGCGAAAATCTTTCAGCACACGCTGCTTGCCGTTCTGATCGGGCAGATTAAAATCCGGCGCGGCTTCCCCCACGTTCGGCAATTTGCCCGCACGCGCCATCTGATTGACCATATACCACCCCAATGCAGCCAACAGACCCAGCAATATTAACCATTTCATTTGTCTCTCCTCATGCCTTTTTTCCGGCAAAACCAAACAACCGCAGCAACATTACACAGACCAGCGCGAGACTGCCGGCAAACAAAAAAGCCGCGCCCGCTCCCCAGTAATGCCACAGCGTACCGAACAACACGCCAGCGGGGATCGCGCTCAAGCCGACGGCGAGATGATACCAGCCGAAGGCGGTACCGCGCTCATGTTCGTTCCGTGCTTATCCGGTTAACTCCCAAAATGGTTGAGCATACCCAATGCCGTATGGGTTTTGTAGGGCGGATGAGCGCAGCGTTATCCGCCGTATGTGAGTCGCTCATTCGGCGGATAACGCTGCGCTCATCCGCCCTACGGTGGGGGTTGTTTTGGGAATCAACCGGATAGGCACGGTTCGTTCGCATGGACGCTAATCAACGCGCGCTCGAAACCCTCGCTCAAGCCGGTCACCAGGCCGTAGCCAATCACGCTCACCCACAGTACACCTATTTGAGCAACGCCGTATCGCGACGGATTTTGGATTTATAGAGATGCCCTTTACTTTTTTCCTTAAATCGCCAGAATGCATTTTACGTTAGAATGCGCACCATGCCTCGGTAGCTCAGTGGATAGAGCGACCCCCTCCTAAGGGGTAGGTCACACGTTCGATTCGTGTTCGGGGCACCATCATCCACAGCACAGGAGTATAGCCATGAAAGCCCCCGTCCGAGTTGCCATCACTGGCGCCGCAGGTCAGATCGGTTACAGTCTGCTGTTTCGTATTGCCAACGGCGACATGCTGGGACGCGATCAGCCCATTATCCTGCAACTGCTGGATGTGCCGCAGGCACAGCAAACCTTGCGCGGCGTGGCGATGGAGCTGGAAGACTGCGTGTTCCCGATGCTGCAACAGGTCATCATTACCGACGACCCCAAGGTCGCCTTGCGCGATGCCGAAATCGTCCTGCTGGTCGGTGCGCGTCCGCGCAACAAGGGCATGGAACGCAAGGATCTGATCGAAGCCAATGGCGCGATCTTCTCCGCACAAGGCAAGCTGCTCAACGAAGTTGCGGCACGCCACGTCAAGGTGCTGGTGGTGGGCAACCCGGCCAACACCAACGCGCTGATCGCGATGAGCAACGCACCCGATCTATATCCGAAAAACTTCAGCGCCATGATGCGCCTCGATCACAACCGCGCCATTGCGCAAGTGGCGCACAAACTGTCCCAGCCGGTGCGCGACATCAAAAAAATGGTGGTGTGGGGCAACCATTCCTGCACCCAATATCCCGATCTGGATCATGCAGAAATTAGCGGTCGCCCGGTGCGCGACATGCTGCCCGATCAGGATTGGGTGGAACGCGAATTCATCCCCACCGTACAAAAACGCGGCACGGTGGTGATTGAAGCACGCGGCCTGTCCAGCGCAGGCAGTGCCGCCAACGCAATAATCGCGCATGTCCACGACTGGATGCTCGGCTCACCAGACAACGACTGGGTCACCATGAGCATACCGTCCGATGGCAGCTATGGCATACCCGCAGGCGTGATCTACGGCTTCCCGGTCACCTGCGAGCACGGCCATTACCACATCGTGCAAGGCCTGACTATCAGCGAACTGGGGCGCAAGCACATAGAAGACAGTTACCGCGAACTGCTTGAGGAGCGTGATCACGTGAAGCATTTGCTGGGGTAAGGGATAAAAAATGGCTCACCAAGTAAATCTCGATGCACTCATTCCTCGCGAAGATTTCGATGTTGTCGATGCTGAGGTTTCTTCGGTACCAACAGCGACAATTCAAATTCGCAATCTTGAGCGCGGCGACTTCTTTCTAGTCAGTGCCATGTGATCACTTCTTTGTGTGTCCAAAAAATGCAGTTGTCACTGCTCCGCAGCAAGCTGGGCGCGGATACTCCCTCACCCCAATCCTCTCCTCGATGGAGAGGGGCTTTCCCCCTTCCCCGGGGTAGTGCTACGAATAAGTCGGCACGCGTACAGTCAATGCACAAAGCAATTCATAGCTGATGGTGCCCGCCGCATACGCCACTTCTTCCACCGGCAAGCCCTCTCCCCATAAGGTCACATTGCTGCCTATTTTAGCGTCAGGCAATCCACTTAAATCCACGGTCATCATGTCCATCGAAACCCGTCCCAGCGTTCGGGTGCGCTGGCCTTCGACCAGCACGGGTGCGCCAGTTGCTGCATGACGCGGATAGCCGTCGGCATAGCCACAGGCGACTACACCCACACGCATGTTTGTCTCCGTACGGAATTGCCCGCCATAGCCTATGTGTTCGCCCTTATCCAGTTCACGCACCGATATTATTTCGCTGTGCAATGTCATGGCTGGGCGTAAGCCAAGTTGTTGTGCGCTGACTTCCGGGAACGGTGACGCGCCATACAGCATGATGCCGGGGCGCACCCAATCGGCGTGGGTGGCCGGGTAGCGCAGTAGAGCCGCGGAATTAGCCAGTGAACGCGCCAGGCGATAGGGTGCGGCCAGCGCATTGAACATTTCCAGTTGCGCGGCCACGCCGGCTGCCTCGTCGGCATGGGAAAAATGCGTCATCAGCGTGATGTCGCGCACCGCCGGATGGGCGTTGAGTCGTTCCATCACGGCGGGAACCTCCTGCGGCGCGAAGCCCAGGCGATTCATGCCGCTGTTGACCTTGAGCCACACTTGCAAACCGCCACGGCGCGGATAGGCCTCCAGCATGGCAATCTGCTGCGGGCTGTGAATCACACAGGCTAGATCGTATTCAGCCACCAGCGATAAATCGTCTGCGCTAAAAAATCCTTCCAGCAACAGGATGGTCTGGCGTAACCCGGCCTCTCGCAGCTGCACAGCATCGCGTATATCCAGCAGTGCGAACCCGTCCGCCGTCTTCAACGCTTCAGCGGCACGCAATAAACCATGTCCATAAGCGGCAGCCTTAATCACCGCCATGATGCGTGCGCTACTACTGGCGCGGCGGGCCACTTGCAGGTTGTGTTCCAGCGCGGAAAGATCAATGCGGGCTTGTATCGGACGGGGCATGGATGCGGGCTTGCGGATAAAGGGATTGATTGCTGCTAATGATAGCAGGCCTCCCCGTTTCGTGATATAAAACGCGCTGTCAAAAACAGCCTCTCTTAATGAAACTAGGTTTTTACATCATACTCGCGGCGCAGTTTTTTTCCGCGCTCGCAGACAACGCCCTGCTGTTTGCTGCCATTGCTCTGCTGATCGCTTTAGGCTCGCCGGATTGGCATACCCCGCTGCTGCAAATCGGATTTGTGGCGTCCTACATCATATTGGCTCCGTTCGTCGGCGCTTTCGCCGATTCGCTACCCAAGGGCCGCGTCATGTTGATCAGCAACAGCATCAAGCTGTTTGGCTGCATCGTCATGCTGGCCGGGGCTCACCCGCTCATCGCCTACATCGTGGTAGGCTTTGGCGCGGCGGCTTATTCACCCGCCAAGTACGGCATCCTCACCGAATATTTGCCGCCCGGGCAGTTGGTTCTGGCCAATAGCTGGATAGAAGGGTTGACCGTGCTTGCCATCGTTCTTGGCGCGGTACTCAGCGGCATACTCATCGGCCCGGATATTGCCAACAACATGCTGCACTGGTGGAACGTTCCATTAATAAATACCGGCATCGATACCGCGCCGGAACTGGCCATCGCTATCATTACCGTCATCTATCTCATCGCAGCGCTGTTCAACCTTTACATCCCGCGCGTAGCGATCGACCACAAACCCCTGAGCCGCAGCCCGGTATTTTTAATCAAGGAATTTCTACACTGCTACAAACTGCTATGGAAAGACCCGCTCGGCCAGGTGTCGCTCGCCGTCACCACGCTATTCTGGGGAGCGGGCGCCACCTTGCGTCTGATCGTGCTGGCCTGGGCCGCCACCGCACTACACTATGACATGGGCGAGGCCGCCAAACTGACCGCCTGGGTCGCCGTCGGCATCGCCATCGGCTCGGTGCTGGCGGCCAAATTCGTCAAACTGGATCATGCGGTAAAGGTGCTGCCGGTCGGCATCACCGTGGGCTTGTTGGTGCTGCTGATGATTCCCGTCACCATCCCGCTGCCCGCTACCGTGCTGCTGGTCACCATCGGCGCAGTGGGTGGCTACCTCGTGGTGCCGATGAATGCCCTGTTGCAACATCGCGGCCATTTGCTGATGGGCTCAGGCAGCTCCATCGCCGTGCAGAATTTCAACGAAAACCTCAGCATCTTCGCCATGCTTGCGCTGTATGCCTGGATGGAGAAAATGGAATTCAGCATCACCATCATCATTTTGGTATTCGGACTGCTGCTCTCGGGCATCATGTTGGCTCTATACAGAAGGCATGGGCACGATCAGGACAAGGGGCAAATGTAATTCCAATTCCCAATAAGAATATGAACCTCATCATCCAATCTCCGCACGACATCGCTGCTGCCCACCTGAACCGCCTGGCCGGGCTGACCACCGCCACGCGCATCGAACAAACCGCCGCGCGCGCCTACCGCCTGTGCGATGCCCAGCCGCACGATGCCGTCGCCACCATTTGCCGGGAACACCAACTTGATTACGGCTTTGTCAGACCACAGCAGCATCTCGGCGACTTCGGCCTGGTGGTGATGGATATGGACTCCACCCTGATCAGCATCGAGTGCATCGACGAGATTGCCGACATGGTCAACTTGAAACCGCAGGTCTCCGCCATCACCGAGGCGGCGATGCGCGGCGAGATCGAGTTCGCCGAAAGCCTGCGCCGCCGCGTGGCATTGCTGGAAGGGCTGGAGGAAAGCGCCTTGCTGCGCGTATATGAGGAACGCCTGCAACTCAATCCCGGCGCCGAAACCCTGCTGGAAAAATTGAAAGAGCACCGCATCAAGACCCTGCTGGTATCGGGCGGCTTTGTCTTCTTTACCGAACGGCTGAAGCAACGTCTCGGCCTCGACTACGCCCATGCCAACACGCTGGAAATCGTCAATGGCAAACTCACCGGCAGAGTGCTCGGACACATCCTGGACGCGCAAGGCAAAGCCGATAGTCTGGTTCGCACCCGCGACGAGCTGGGACTAAGGCCGGAACAGGTCATCGCCATGGGCGATGGCGCGAACGACCTCAAGATGTTGGCGCAGGCCGGCGTCAGCATCGCCTACCACGCCAAGCCGGTCGTCCGCTCGCAAGCCAACTATGCGTTTAATTTCGTCGGGCTGGACGGTTTGGTCACTCTGTTTGGCGGATGATATTTATAGAATGGGCCATATGCAATTACAGGACAGGCATGCCTCATCGGTTCGTATTGCGGTTTTGATAATCCCATGGGCGCTCGTGGCGCTGATCCATGCCGCACCCGCTCGCGCTGCCGATGCTTCACCGCAGTCCGGAACAGGCGCGGCTTTCATTGAGGAGAACAGCGAAGCGGGAGTAATGTGGGAATGGGATCCCTATTACACCAATGTGTCTGCCAACATTCCCCTTACCAGCAAGCCGATCCCGACGATCACCTCGGATAGCGAGGTGGTCATCTACCGCGATCTCATCGAGGGTTCGATCATCCCCCGCTACATGCTGTTGGAAGCGAGCGTTTATCCGATGCCGATCCTGGGCACGCACCTCAAAAGAAACGCGCCGGATTTTTACAAAAAGGGACAGATCAACAACAGCAACATCAATATTTTCGAATCGCTTACCGCCGGATTCCAGGAACCCTGGGCCGTATCCGCATTTTTTGGCAATATCGCGAAGCTGGTTCGCCCGGGGGAAACACATACCGGCAGCAACATGGGCTACACCGGTTATCTCTTCAGCGTCGGCAGTAAGCATATCAAGAACAACGTGTTCATCGATGATATCTGGCATGAACTGGAATGGAAGATCAAGGGCAAGCGCGATTACCTTGGTGAAAAAAACAGCTGGAGTTTTCGTGTCGGTGGGAAATTCCATAACAACCCGGATGTAACCGATGTGTTTTATCTCGGTATCTACCGCAGCAATCTGGACCATCGCGCCCCGCTCCTACACTGGTTTAAAAACAGCACGTTCGATTTGACAATGCAGTTCTCGCAACATAGCGGAAAAATAGTGCGCGAAGAATTCGTGGTAGGCAAAAAATTCCCAATGAAAAAGCAGAGTTACACTCCCACTCTGGGGGTTGGTTTGGTGTGGGAAAGTCCAGAAGTGTACTCGGATGCGCTGAGAGATCGCAACGATAGTACGCTGACCTTATTGCTCAGACCATCCATCGAGTTCTGAAAAATCTAATCCGGCGAAAAAACCGACTTCACAAATTCTTCGTGGATTGTTACCCTTGGGCGCGAATTTAACTTCCCACCAATACCATTTACGTCGGCGCAACCCACGCAGGACAACTCCTCTACCGCACTGCTATTGGCTGACGCTCTAGAGTTAAGTGACCATCACGCCACCGTCACCGCTTTATCCAGATACACGTCCTGAATCGCATTGAGTAGCGCCACCCCGTCCTGCATCGGTTTCTGAAATGCCTTGCGCCCGGAGATCAGTCCCATGCCGCCCGCGCGTTTGTTGATTACGGCGGTGCGCACTGCTTGGTGCAGGTCATCTTTGCCGGAGGATTCTCCGCCGGAATTAATCATGCCGGCGCGTCCCATATAGCAGTTCGCCACCTGGTAGCGCACCAGATCAATCGGATGGTCGGTAGTGAGCTCGCTGTAAACCTTGGGGTGGGTCTTGCCAAATTTAATCGCATTGTAGCCGCCGTTGTTCTCGGCCATTTTCTGCTTGACGATGTCAGCGTTGATGGTCACCGCGAGGTGGTTGGCCTGGCCGGTGAGGTCGGCAGCGACATGGTAATCCTTGTCGGCAGTCTTGAAAGCCGGATTGCGCAGATAAGCCCACAGGATGGTGGCCATGCCCAGCTCATGCGCATGCGCGAAGGCTTCGGAGACTTCCTGTATCTGGCGGCGCGATTGCTCGGAGCCGTAGAACACCGTCGCACCCACCGCCACCGCGCCCATGTCGAAGGCCTGATCCACGCTGGCGAACAGCGTCTGGTCGTAGATATTGGGATAGGTCAGTATTTCGTTGTGGTTGATTTTGACGATGAACGGAATCTTGTGCGCGTAGCGGCGCGCCACCGAAGACAACACGCCGAGCGTGGAAGCCACCGCGTTGCAGCCGCCTTCGATGGCGAGTTTGACGATGTTATCGGGATCGAAATAAATCGGGTTGGGGGCAAACGAAGCGCCGCCGGAATGCTCCACACCCTGATCCACCGGCAGCAGCGAAAGATAACCGGTATTGGCCAGACGACCATGGCCATATAGAGCCTGCATGCTGCGCAGCACGCCGGGCTTGCGGTCTTTCATCGCCACCACGCGATCGACATAGTCCGGTCCCGGCAGGTGCAGCGATTCTTTGGGAATTCCGGTGCAGCGATGTTGCAGCAGATGTGCCGCTTCGTCTGCCAGCAGCTTGGTGATATCCGTCATGGCAATCTCCCTCGGTGAATGAAAGAAGGAA
This sequence comes from Gallionellaceae bacterium, assembly GCA_009885195.1. GTDB lineage: Bacteria > Pseudomonadota > Gammaproteobacteria > Burkholderiales > Gallionellaceae > Nitrotoga. The sequence goes on along the minus strand of VFLG01000036.1, from coordinate 21,828 downwards.
ATATTACTCCTTAATCCATGCGCGCAGGAAACTACTCTTCCAATATTTTAGACCGGCTTTCTCAGTGCGATCATCACTGCGAAAATACCCAGCAGCACATACCAAAGCAGCGACCACTCGGGAATGCCAAGAGTAAGGAAAGTCCAGCCCTTGGCGGCACATTCGCCGGAGCCGTGCATCAGTTCCTTCCACACGTCGGCCATCGGGAAATTATCCAGCATGTAGTCCAGCCCCGGACCGCAGGCGGGCACCTGGTCTTTTGGCAAATGCTGCAACCAGATGTGGCGGCTGGCCACCCCTATGCCGCTTAGCGCGAGCAAGCTTATCAATGCGCCATATATTTTTGCGCCCGTGCGCCTGGGGTTATGCAGCGTGGCGATGGTAAACACTACCAGCATGGAAATGAAAATGAAGCGCTGTATCATGCACAGTGGGCAAGGTTCCTGATGCAGGACGTATTGCAGATAAAGCCCCGCGCCAAACAGCCCGGCGATGGTCAGGACGCCGGCCAGGTACAGCCAGCGGTTGGAAAGCGTATGCCACAGCTTGATAATTTTCATGCTCTATCTCCTCATTGCCATCTTGATACGCTCACACCCTTACGGTTACTGCGGCAACATATCGCGCGACTTGCTGACGTTTTAAACCCAGCCTAAACAGCCTCGACTTCCATGTCCGGTTCTATCGTTCTGACCAGATTGGTAATGCCGATCAGCGTGCCCGATATCGAACTCGGGCAGGTACCACATGCGCCCTGGTAGTGTACGCTGAGCTTGTTGCCAGCCAGCCCAACCACGTACAGGTCGCCACCGTCGCTTTGCAGATAGGGGCGTATCTGTGCGTCGAGCAACGCGCTGATAGCATTTAGGCGCTGCTGATCCTCGGTGCTCAGATCGGCGATTGTTGTGGCTGCTGCTGCAACTGTATTAGCCGAGCGCGCTTCCGCCGCTGGCGCAGCGCGGATCGGTACGGCAATCTGGCGCGTTAATTCCGGCCAATCAGCCTCACCATCCTGCGTGACCGTAAGCCAGCGATCAACATAGAATACGTTGGTCACATGTTCAATAGCAAATAGCGCTGCCGCGAGCGGGTCGTCCTGCGCCTGTTCAGCATTCTCATACGAGCGCGCCACACCCCAGGTCAGCGGTTCCTTGAGAACAAATTTCACCGCGTTGGGATTGGGTGTGTCTTCAATGTCAGCGATTTTAGGCATGTTCAGGCGCTACCGATCAGTGTACGCATCGGATCATCTTCCGCCTCGGTCGACGCGCTCGCTACCGAGCTGAATGCGGCGTGCAACGTGTGCCACGGCAGAATCGCGCATTTGACACGCGACGGCAGGTCGCGCACCCCGGCGAATACCGCAAGCCGCCCGATATGATCAGAAGCGGCAGGCTCAAGCTTGCCGGTCACCATGTCGCGAAATTCCCGGATCAGCATCTCCGCGTCGGCACAGGTCTTGCCCTTGACGGCGGCAGTCATCATAGACGCCGACGCCTTGCAGATCGCGCACGACTCACCCTCAAAAGCGATGGCGGCGATGTTCTCGCCATCCAGCTTGAGCGTCACACTTATGTGGTCGCCGCACAACGGGTTCTCGCCGTCGGCGTGATGACTCGCATGCGCTATCGTGCCGTAATTGCGCGGCTTTTTGTTGTGGTCGAGGATGACCTCTTGATATAGCGATTTGTAGTCGGCCATCAGGCAAATACCTTCTGCACGTTGCGTATCCCGGCAATCAGCGCATCGACTTCGGCCATGGTGTTGTAAAACGCAAACGAGGCGCGCGAAGTGGCCGACACCTTGAAGCGTCGCATTAACGGCTGCGCGCAATGATGTCCGGTGCGCACCGCGATGCCCTCCTGACTGAGCAAGCTGCCGATGTCATGCGGGTGCACGCCGTCGATCACAAACGACAGCACCGCAGCCTTGTGTCTGGCGGTACCGATGATGCGCACGCCCGGCAAGCTGTTGATCTGCTCAGTCGCGTAATCGAGCAAGGCCAGTTCTTGTGCAGCAATATTGTCCATGCCTATCGCCGACAAATAGTCCGCTGCGGCGCCCAGCCCGATGGCCGCCGCGATCGGCGGCGTGCCCGCCTCGAATTTATTGGGAATGGTGTTGTAGGTGGTCTTTTCAAAGGTCACCGTTGCAATCATGTCGCCGCCACCCTTGAACGGCTGCATGTTCTCCAGCTGCGCGGCCTTGCCATACAAAACGCCGATGCCGGTCGGGCCGCACATCTTGTGGCCCGAAAAAGCATAGAAGTCGCAGTCCAGATCCTGCACGTCAATTTTCATGTGCGGCACGGCCTGTGCGCCATCGACCAGCACCGGCACGCCGCGTGCATGGGCAAAGGCTATCATCTGCTTGACCGGGTTGATGGTGCCGAGCGCGTTCGAGACATGCATCACGCCGACAAATTTAGTGCGCTCATTGAACAATTTCTCATACTCGTCGATCAACAATTCTCCGGCGTCATTGATTGGCACCACGCGGATTTTCGCGCCTTTCTCTTCGGCCAGCATCTGCCACGGCACGATGTTGGCATGGTGTTCGAGCGTGGTCAGAATAATCTCGTCACCGGCCCCGATAAATTTGCGGCCATAGCCGTGCATGACCAGATTAATCGCATCGGTGGTGCCGCTGGTGAAAATCACTTCCCGCTCTTCGCGCGCGTTGATGAAGCGCTGCAACTTGCGGCGCGCCTCCTCGAATTCGAGGGTCGCAACTTCCGACAGGTAATGCAGCGCGCGATGGATATTGGAATGCTGCGTGGTCTGATAGCGCACCAGCCGGTCTATCACCGGCTGCGGCATCTGGCTCGATGCGGCGTTGTCGAGATACACCAGCGGCTTGCCGTTCACCTCCAGCTTCAGGATAGGGAAATCGGCGCGCAGTCGCTCGATATAAAATGCGGGAGCAGGCCGTGATTTGAGCGGGGTCTGCACTGCATTCATAACTGGCTCGCGGTTTGTTCAAGCACGGTCTGTTCGAGTTGCTGCTTGAGCGATGTTATGGGTATGCGGTCAATAATCTCGGCGCCGAAGGCATAGGTCAGCATGTTGCGCGCAGCAGTATCGGACAGCCCGCGGCTCTGCAAATAAAACACTTCCTCGCTGTCGAGCTGGCCGACGGTCGCGCCGTGCGTACATTTTACGTCGTCGGCGAAAATCTCCAGTTGCGGCTTGGTATCAATTTGCGCACGACCCGTCAGCAGCAGGGTGCGGCTAGACTGCTGCGAATCGGTGTGCTGCGCGCCCTGGCGCACCATGATCTTGCCGTTAAACACCGCATGCGCGCTGCCGCCGACGATGCATTTGTGCAGCTGGCGGCTCACGCCGTGCGGCTGCGCGTGGTCGATGCAGGTATGGGTGTCGGCCAACTGGCGTTCTGAAATAAGCGCCAACCCGTCAACCGCACACTCGGCACCCTCGGCCATCTGCACGTTCAGGTTATAGCGCGAAATTCGCGCGCCCAGCGCGACGCTAACCGACTGATAATTGCTCGTGCGCGCGAGTGACACCGCGCAGTTCGCAATATGAAACCCTTGCGCGCCTTCGCGCTGCACCCGAACGTGATTCACGCGCGCACTATCGGCCAGCACAATTTCAGTCACCGCGTTGGTGAAATAGGCCTCTTCCTGTAAGGCGACATAATCTTCAATCAAGGTCACTGCACTGCCGGATTCGGCAAGCAACAAACAGCGCGGGTAACTTGCCACATCCTTTTGCGTGGCAATGAACAGCAGATGGATCGGCGTCGCTACCGATATATTACGCGGCACTACAATCAAAGCGCCATCGTGCAGAAAGGCGGTATTGAGTGCGGCGAAAACATTGTTATGGAATTCGGCATGACGTCCAAGATGTGCTGCGCAAGCAGCACCCCCCGCCGCCAGATTGGACACCAGCACACCGCTGTTTATGTCAATATTTGAAAGCTGTGGCGCAAAAACGCCGTCTACGAATACCAAGCGGGTGGCCGCCTCTGCAATGTGAAAGCGTTCAATATCGGCAGCTTGCAAATTGATTGCGGTGCGCAGCGGATGGAACGACATCTTGGTGAGCAGTGAAATGTCGGTAAAGCGCCAGTCCTCATCGCGCAGAGTGGGCACGGTCAGCACGCCAACCCGCTCGACCGCGGCCGCACGCAGTGTGTTGAGCCATGCCAGCGGACTCGCTGCCAGTTGCGCTTGTCCGGCCAACAAGCTTTCCAGGTAAGTTGCAGTAACAGGCGTGACTGCGCTCATGCCGCCACTTTCGCCACAACCTTCGGCGCCGCACCCCTATGCTTGGCACCGACCCAGTCGTAACCACGCGCCTCCAGCTCCAGCGCCAGCTCCTTGCCGCCGGTCTTGACGATGCGGCCGTCATCCATCACATGCACAAAATCGGGCACGATATAATTAAGCAGCCGCTGGTAGTGCGTTACCAGCACCATCGCGTTGTCCTTGTTGGCCAGCTTATTGACGCCCTGTGAAACTATCCTGAGCGCGTCGATATCAAGGCCGGAATCGGTCTCATCGAGTATCGCCAGACGCGGTTCGAGCAGCGCCATTTGCAATATTTCGTTGCGTTTTTTCTCGCCGCCGGAGAAGCCCTCGTTGACGCTGCGATCCAGAAAATCTGGGCTCATTTCCAGCAACTTCATCTTTTCGCGCACGAAGTCGTCAAACTCCAGCGGATCGAGTTCTTCCTTGCCGCGCTGGGTCTGCACCGTGTTGTAAGTCAGCCGCAGAAACTGGCTGTTGGCCACGCCGGGAATCTCGATCGGATATTGAAAGGCGAGAAACACACCGGCGCGCGCGCGTTCTTCGGGAGGAAGATCGAGCAGGTTTTTTCCTTCGAGCAGCACGCTGCCAGCCGTTACCTGATAAGCCGAGTGTCCTGCCAGCACCTTGGAAAAGGTGCTCTTGCCCGAACCGTTCGGCCCCATGATGGCATGCACTTCGCCGCTCTTTACGGTGAGGTCCAGCCCTTTCAGAATCTCGGTGCCGCTCACGCTGGCGCACAGCCCGCGCACTTCGAGTATGGTTTTGCTGCCCGGGTAAATCATCCGATACTTCCTTCCAATTTGAAACTGAGCAAATTGCTGGCTTCGACCGCAAACTCCAGCGGCAATTGCTGAAACACGTCTTTGCAGAAGCCGTTGATGATCATCGACACCGCGGCCTCGGCATCTATGCCGCGCTGGGCGAAATAGAACAGCTGGTCCTCGCCGATTTTCGAGGTGGATGCCTCGTGCTCGACTTTGGCGCTGTTGTTGCGCACCTGGATGTAAGGAAAGGTGTGCGCACCGGACTGGTCGCCGATCAGCATCGAATCGCATTGTGAATAATTGCGCGCGCCGGCAGCAGTCGGCGCAATCTTCACCAGCCCGCGGTAGCTGTTGTTGGAATGACCAGCCGAGATACCCTTGCTGACGATGGTGCTGCGCGTGTTCTTGCCCAGATGAATCATCTTGGTGCCGGTGTCGGCCTGCTGATGGTGGTTGGTGACTGCGACCGAATAAAACTCGCCGACCGAGTTTTCACCCTGCAACACGACGGACGGATACTTCCAGGTGATAGCCGAACCGGTCTCGACCTGGGTCCACGAAATGCGCGAATTGACGCCTTTAGCCAGGCCGCGCTTGGTGACAAAATTAAAAATGCCGCCTATGCCGTTTTCGTCGCCCGCATACCAGTTCTGCACGGTCGAGTATTTGATGTCGGCGTTATCGAGCGCAATCAGTTCGACCACCGCCGCGTGCAACTGGTTGGTATCGAATCTGGGCGCGGTGCAGCCTTCCAGGTAGGACACCGATGCGCCCTCCTCCGCGATAATCAGCGTACGCTCGAATTGCCCCGACTCCTGGGTGTTGATGCGGAAATAAGTCGACAAATCCATCGGGCACTTGACGCCCTTGGGAATAAAGCAGAACGAGCCGTCGGTGAACACCGCCGAGTTGAGCGCGGCATAATAGTTATCGCCGACCGGCACGACTGTGCCCAGATATTTCTTGACCAGTTCGGGGTGCTCATGCACCGCTTCCGAGAAAGAACCGAAAATGATCCCAACCTCGGCCAGCTTGTGCTTGTAGGTGGTCGCCACCGACACGCTATCGAAAATGACATCGACTGCGACGCCAGCCAGCACAGCGCGCTCGTGCATCGGTACACCCAGCTTCTCGAACGTGCGCAGCAATTCCGGATCAACTTCATCCATGCTTTTCAGTTTAGGCTTTTGCTTGGGCGCGGCGTAGTAGCTGATCGCCTGAAAATCAATCTTGGGATATTTTACGTTGGGCCAGGTCGGCTCTGTCATCTTGAGCCATTGCTGATAAGCCTTGAGGCGAAACTCGAGCAGCCATTCCGGCTCATTCTTCTTGGCCGAAATCATCCTGATGGTGTCTTCACTCAGCCCTTTCGGCGCAACATCAGACTCAATATCGGTGACAAAACCGTGCTTATAAGGCTGATTGACCAGATTTTGCAGTACCGCACTCATATTTTTTCCGCTTCAGCTTTCATGTTGAAACTCTCACCGCAACCGCACATGCTGTCAACGTTTGGATTGTCGAATTTGAATGTCTGCTTGAGTCCTTCAGTGACGAAATCCAAGCGTGAGCCATCAATGAACGGCAGGCTCATGGCATCAACCACAACCGTTGCATTAAATGCCTGAAATACCTGATCTTGCAGGCCCACTTCATCGGCATAGTCGTATGAATACGCCATACCGGAACAGCCAACTTTTTTTACAGCCACACGCAACGCCAGTCCTTTGCCACGCTTTGCAAGCTGGCCTTGAATCTGTTTTGCCGCACTTTCAGTCAATGTAATGGCCATCATTCAAACTCCAAAATATCTACAAAAAATTGCCCGGTAAACTGAAGAAATGCCAAGCCTGCATGTTCTCGATCACGCTACAGCCAGCTTCGGTTTGTCCATCTTTTTTGGCATTGCCACATGGCTGACCACTGCTTTAGCCGCAGGCTGACTATTCACCAATTGCTCCAAATTCACTTCCGCCAAATAGGTATGTATGACCTTGTTCAGCCCCTCCCACAAATCATGGGTAATGCACTGCTGTCCATTATGGCAGTTAGCCATGCCGCCACACTGAGTCGAATCTACCGATTCGTCCACCGCCTCGATGATGGCAGAAATTGTTATCTCCGCACTCGGGCGCGCCAGGTTATAGCCACCGCCAGGACCGCGCACTGCCACCACAATATTGCGCCTGCGCAACTTACCGAACAACTGCTCCAGATAGGACTGGGAGATACTTTGCCGCTCACTGATACTGGCCAGCGTGACCGGGCCTTGCTTATCGCGCATCGCCAGATCGGCCATCGCCGTCACGGCAAACCGTCCCTTGGTAGTAAGTCGCATGATTCCTCCTTGGTCTTAAATCACATAACAACAAACGTTGTTGTATGCGGACAACGTAAACTCAAGGGGCGATAATAGAATACCCGAACGATTTAGTCAACAATTTTGTTCAGGTAATTGGGGTCGAATTTATCGGCTGTGGCGCGCTCTTCCTCGACGTTCACGCCCATCTTCTCCAGTTGTTCGAGGATAAGATTAATGCGCTGGTCAACTACCATACTATGCCCAAGCAGGCCGTGTATAGCTTGCGCCAGCGGGTCGTTCTGGTCGTTGCTGATGCCATAGGCATTGAACCCGGAAGTCTTTTTAGCCTCATCCAGGATGCGTGCCGGAATGCCGGCAGCGGTCGCCCCCGCTGGCACATCTTTCACCACCACGGCATTGGAGCCGATTTTGGCGCCATCACCGATGGTAATCGGGCCAAGAATTTTCGCGCCGGCACCCACCACCACCCCTTTACCCAGGGTGGGATGGCGCTTGCCTTCTTTCCATGAGGTACCGCCCAGCGTCACGCCGTGATACAAGGTCACGTCATCGCCGATCTCGGCCGTCTCACCGATCACCACACCCATGCCATGATCGATAAAGAAACGCCGCCCGATGGTCGCCCCCGGATGAATCTCGACACCGGTCAGAAAACGTCCCAGGTGAGACAGGAAGCGTGCCAGCCATTTAAATTTGGCGCGCCACAGGCGGTGCGCCATGCGATGGATGAGGCGCGCATGAAAACCGGGGTAGCAGGTTACTACCTCAAATACGCTGCGTGCTGCCGGATCGCGTGCAAATACGCTGTCAATGTCTTCTTTGATTGTTCTAAACATCATTCACTCACTTTGCTGTTCAGCTCGTTTCGATAGTCTTGTTTTAAGCGCACATTGTACTCGGTCGCGGCGCTCAGAATACCGCGCAGGATGTTTACTTCTTCCTGCTCCAAGCGCGCACGCGCATACAAGCGGCGCAATTTCAGCATTAGCTTGTTGGAACCCCCGGTTCTAAAAAATCCGATCTGCGTCAGCGCATCTTCAAGGTGAACAAACAACCTTTCCAACTCTTCATGTTTGGCCGGCTCCACCTCAATCGGCTGCAAACTCAAACCGGCATACTGCAACGCCACGCTCAGCTCGTAACATATCACCTGCACTGCCGCCGCCAGATTCAAGGATGAGTAGCCGGGGTTGGCCGGGATGCGCACCAGCAGATGGCTCTTGCTCACTTCCTCATTGGTCAGGCCGGCCATTTCGGTGCCAAACAGCAAAGCCACCGGCTGTTGCGCGGCGTGGTGCGCCAACAGCGGCATGGCCTCACGCGGCGTCAACACCTCGTGCGAAATGTCGCGCAGCCGCGCCGTCATCGCCGCCACGAACACCGTGCCGCGCAGGGCCTCGTCAATCGAGCTGCACACCACCGCGTTGCGCAACACATCATCCGCGCCGCAAGCCATCGCTTCCGCCTGCGGGTCGGGAAAATGGCTGGGATTGACCAAATAAAGCGTGTCCAATCCCATGGTCTTCATGGCCCGCGCAGCCGCGCCGATATTGCCCGGATGGGTAGTATGACTAAGCACCACCCGCACATTATTTAAAATCCCCGGTTTATTCAAAATAGGTTTGTCCAAATCGAAATTCACACTAAAATAGGCAATCGGAATTTTCCGACCGTTTAGGGAGCCTCTATAAATTCAAAATCCTAAGCGAGGCAAGGCGCGAAAGAAATTTTAACGCGCCGCATATGTTTGATATGTAAGCGTTAAAATTTATTGAGCAACGCAGCATCGCGACGGAGTTTGGATTTATAGAGGTTCCCTTCATTAAAAAGGTTTGTTATGCATCCCATGCTTACCATCGCGGTGAAAGCCGCGCGTCGTGCCGGCAACTTGATACACCGTGCCGCCGACAATCTCGACCACCTCACGGTCACCAAAAAATCGCACGCCGATTACGTCAGCGAGGTGGACCGCACCGCCGAGCAGGCCATTATCAAAATCCTGCTGGATGCCTATCCGACCCATGCGATTCTAGCAGAAGAGAGCGGCGCCCAAGGCGACTCGGAATACGTTTGGATCATCGACCCGCTCGATGGCACCACCAATTTTTTGCACGGTTACCAGCAATATGCCGTCTCCATCGCGTTGCAGCATAAAGGCGTGCTGACCCAGGCGGTCATTTACGACCCCACCAAAAACGACTTATTCACTGCCTCGCGCGGTCGCGGCGCCTACCTCAACGACCATCGCCTGCGCGTCAGCAAGCGCAAGGAACTGGCCGATTGCCTGATCGGCACCGGTTTCCCCTACACCAAATTTGAGCATCTCGATGCCTACATGGCCATCCTGCGCGACATGATGCAAAAAACCTCCGGCCTGCGCCGCCCCGGCTCAGCTTCCCTCGACCTCGCCTATACCGCAGCCGGCCGTTACGATGGTTTTTTTGAAACCGGCCTCAAGCCGTGGGACATCGCCGCCGGATGCTTGTTGATTACCGAAGCGGGCGGGCTGGTGGGTGATTTGCAAGGCAACGATAGCTATCTCCAGAGCGGCCACCTGTGCGCGGGCAACCCCAAAGTGTTTGCGCAGATGCTGCAGGTCATTGCGCCGCATCTGACTGAAGGATTGAAGGGTAAGTAACCGCGCTTAATGTGCTGTGATCGGCACAGCGGGCAGTGTTCAGGGCGATTAAAACAGCCGTCCGGGAAAAGCCCGTGCTGCGTGCGCTGAAGTCGCCAGCTGTGCGCTCACACCTGCGGATGCGCGCGTTCCACCCCTGTGTCCAGCTTGTTTAACGCATTCAGGTAAGCCTTGGCCGAAGCCACTACGATGTCGGTATCCGCGCCCTGGCCGTTGACGATGCGGCCGCCTCTGGACAGGCGCACAGTCACCTCACCCTGCGCATCGGTGCCGCTGGTGATGTTGTTCACCGAGTACAACTGCAGCTCGGTGCCGCTCTGGACGATTTGCTCGATAGCTTTGAACGTCGCATCTACCGGGCCGCCGCCCTGCATCTCGGCGCTGCGTTCCTTGCCGCCTACGCTCACGACCACTTGCGCCTTGGGCAAGATACCGGTTTCAGAGTGTGCGCGCATGGACACCAGGCGATAATGCTCACTGACTTGCGCCACCACGCCTTCGCTGACCAGTGCCTGCAAATCCTCGTCAAAAATTTCCTGCTTGCGGTCGGCCAAGTCCTTGAAGCGGGCGAAAGCGGCATTCACTGCGTCTTCGCTTTCCAGCACGATGCCGAGTTCCTGCAAGCGGGTGCGGAAAGCGTTGCGGCCGGAGAGCTTGCCCAACGTCAATTTATTGGTGCTCCAGCCCACATCTTCGGCGCGCATGATTTCGTAAGTCTCGCGGTGCTTGAGTACGCCGTCCTGATGGATGCCTGATTCATGCGCAAAGGCATTGGCGCCGACGATGGCCTTGTTCGGCTGCACCGGGTAGCCGGTGATGCTGGATACCAGCTTGGAAGTCGGCACGATCTGCGTGGTGTCGATGCGTGTATCGCAACTGAACACATCGCGCCGCGTTTTCACCGCCATCACGATTTCTTCCAGGCTGGCATTGCCGGCGCGTTCGCCCAGGCCGTTGATGGTGCATTCCACCTGGCGCGCACCGTTCATCACCGCCGCCAATGAGTTCGCCACGGCCATGCCGAGGTCGTTGTGGCAATGCGTGGACCACACCACTTTATTGCTGTTCGGCACGCGCGCAATCAACTGTTTCATGCGCTCGCCCCACAAGGCCGGAATACTGTAGCCGACGGTATCCGGCACATTCAGCGTTTTCGCCCCGGCCTTGATTGCCGCATCGAAAACCCGCACCAGAAAATCCATTTCAGAACGCACGGCATCCTCGGCGGAAAATTCCACATCGTCGGTATATTCCAGCGCCAGCTTGATCGCCTTCACCGCCGCTTCCACCACCTGGTCGGGCTGCATGCGCAGCTTCTTTTCCATGTGGATGGGCGAGGTGGCGATGAACGTGTGGATGCGCCCGGACTTGGCCGGTTTGATCGCCTCACCGGCAGCGCGCACGTCGCGCTCGATGGCGCGTGCCAACGAGCACACGGTGGACTGCTTGATGATGGCCGCGATGCTGTGGATCGCATCCGCATCGCCCGGGCTGGCGGCAGCAAACCCCGCCTCGATCACATCCACGCCCAGCTTTTCCAGTTGCCGCGCAATGCGCATCTTTTCTTCTTTGGTCATGGACGCGCCTGGGCTTTGTTCGCCATCGCGCAAGGTGGTATCGAATATTATTAATCTGTCAGTCATATCGGGCTCCATTGCAAATAATTAACTCGCGGCGATCCTGCTGGATGCCGCCTGCTTCAAAACGGTTGGGGGTATGTTTAGCGCGCGACGCGCAGCAGCAACGCAGCCAGAAGGCTGAACGTGGAATGTGATTGCGAAATGTGGCGAGAGAAGTGCATAGCTGCAATATAACGGCTTTTGTTTGCTTGCGCAATACTTACTGACGGCATTACAATTGTTTAAATTATTTTTGCCGCGCGCGGTAATCAACCTCAAACAGGGCGCAGGACGCTTGATCCGCGATGAGACCGACCACGGCGCACTGATGATCTGCGACCCGCGCTTAACAGGAAAATCTTACGGCAAGCGTATCTGGCAAAGCCTGCCTCCGATGAAGCGCACCCGGGATGAAGCGGAAGCGGTGGGGTTTTTCACTGCTCCCCGAAACGGCCCGGGTTGAACAATTTGCATTTTTCCGTTATTTGGATTCTAATGCGCCGTCAATTGGGGGCTCGCCATGGATGAGAAGATGCTACAGATTTTAAACGGCGCTGAAGACAAATATCCGCACGCCTTGGAGAAAAGATTTCCGCATATCTTTGCCAAAATATTAGCATGGTGGACATTTCCAACCATGGAAAAATATTTAGACGAGCTTATGATGGACACACGCGACGGCAAACGGCAAGGTTTTCCGCCGGAAGTTGGCATGGAAATTTTCAATATAAGCGTGATCTACGACAAGCAACGCAAAAAACCGGCCTCCACTCAAGCAGTGGATATGTGGGGAGAACCTACGGAACAAAAGAAACCGGGCGTCTAATATAAAGCCCATGCCGTTCTGTGCAGAGCAGCGTCAAATAATTTCCGCCCACAGATCGTGTTCATCAGAGCCGGTAACCCGCACATTCACTAAGACACCCGCTTTGAGCGAGCGGCCATTTTCAATGTAAACCAGCCCATCTATTTCCGGCGCATCGCCTGAACTGCGCGCAATTGCGCCCTCCTCGTCCACCTCATCCACCAGCACTTGCATGGTCTTGCCGACCTTGGCTGCCAAGCGATTTGTGCTGATTTTCTCCTGCAACTGCATCAAGCGCCCCAGACGCTGTTGCTGCACTTCGGGCGCAATATGATCCGGCAATTCGTTGGCGGCCGCGCCTGCTACCGGTGAATACATAAACGCGCCTACGCGATCCAGTTGCGCCATTTCAAGGAAATCGAGCAGCTCTTCAAACTCTTCCTCTGTTTCGCCGGGAAAGCCAACAATGAAGGTGCTACGCAAAGTAATATCCGGGCAGATGCTACGCCATTGCTGAATGCGCTTCAGCACATTCTCGCTGCTGGCGGGACGCTTCATCAGCTTGAGGATGCGCGCGTTGGCGTGCTGAAACGGAATGTCGAGATAGGGCAAAATTTTTCCCGCCGCCATCAGCGGAATGACCTCATCCACATGCGGATAGGGGTAGACGTAATGCAGGCGCACCCACACCCCCAGCTCTCCCATCGCTTGCACCAACTCGGTCATACGGGTCTTGAGCGGCCTGCCGCCCCAGAAGCCGGTACGGTATTTCACGTCCACGCCGTAAGCGCTGGTGTCTTGCGAAATAACCAATAATTCTTTCACGCCCGCGTTGACCAGATTCTGTGCCTCCTGCATCACATCACCCACCGGCCGGCTGACCAGATCACCGCGCATGCTGGGGATAATGCAGAAGGTGCAACGATGATTGCAACCCTCGGAAATTTTCACATAGGCGTAATGTTTCGGCGTGAGACGGATACCTTGCGGCGGCACCAAATCGCTGTACGGATCATGTGGCCCTTCGACATGGCTCAGGACAGGCTTGGGCAGGTACTGATGCACTGCCGCCATCACTTCATCGGTGGCATGCGGCCCGGTGACGGCCAGCACCTTGGGATGCGCCCGCTTCACGACATCGCCCTTGGCGCCGAGACAACCGGTGACAATCACCTTGCCGTTTTCGGCCAGCGCTTCGCCTATCGCATCCAGCGATTCTTCCACCGCGCTGTCGATGAAGCCGCAGGTGTTCACCACCACCAGATCGGCATCGGCATAGCTGGGCGAGATGAGATAACCCTCGGCGCGCAAGCGCGTGAGGATGTGCTCGGAATCAACCGTAGCCTTGGGGCAGCCGAGTGAGACGAATCCGACACGCGGCAATGTGTTTTGCTTGTTCATTGATTAACTCTGTTTGATTAAATCTAAAACGACATCTATCCACGAAATACACGAAAGGCACGAAACAAAACAAAAAATTAAATACACCGGCAGCTCGCACGCTATGGATCAGTTTGTAGCAAGGGGTTTTTATTTTTTTCGTGTTTTTTGTGCCTTTCGTGGACACCTGCGTTTACGGTTCCACCATCAGCACGCTGATCAGCGCCACCGTCCCCACCCCCATCACGATCAGCCCCACCTGCTGTATCGTGTCGCTTAATTTTGCGCGCTTGTGCAGGCCGGGTATCAGATCCGCCACAGCCACATAAATCATGCTCGCCGCTGCCAGCGCCAGCAGCGACGGTATCCACGACTGCATGGTTTGCAGGGTGTAATAGCCCAGCACGCCACCCGCCACCGAGGCGAAGCTGGAAATCAGGTTCATCTGGAAAGCCTTGGCCTTGCTGTACCCGGAATGCAGCAGGATGGCGAAGTCGCCTACCTCCTGCGGAATTTCGTGGGCGACGATGGCCAGCGCGGTGACGATACCGAGATTAACATCGGTGAGAAAGGCTGCCGCGATAATGATGCCGTCCACGAAATTGTGAAAGGTATCGCCCAGCATGATCATCATGCCGCTGCGCCCATGATCGTGCTGGCCCTGCTCGGCATCAAGCAGCTCATGCGCCTCGCAATGTTCATGGTGGCAGTGCCGCCACAGTACCAGTTTTTCCAGCACGAAGAACAGCAGAATGCCGAACAACACCGTAGCGCTCAGGGTGGCGACATTGTCGGTAAGCTCGATCGCCTCGGGCAGGATGTCGAGGAACACCGCGCCGAGCAGCGCGCCGATGGCGTAACTCACCATGGCGCCGAGGTAGCGCTGCATGCGGCCATTGAGCGCGAATAGCGCAGCACACAGCACGCTTAACACACCGCCACCAACGCAGGCAGTGATAATCCAGGGCAAAACGCTCATGGGAATTATTCAGAAATAACAAGGCGCGGATTATAGCCGATTGCCTGTTACTGAATCCGCATCTTCAATTGTGTCCTCTTTTGCACATTCCACTTGGCTATTGCTTACTGCCAGCGGTCAGCTACCGTCTAGAATTATGTCATGCCCACCAACGAGCTCAGGTAGCGTTTAAGGTTTTCCACGTAGTGCGCGGCGTTGGCATGTATGGCCGCGATTTCTTCTGCGCTCAGGGTGCGCAGCACTTTTCCGGGCGAGCCGACGACCAACGAATTGTCGGGAATGACTTTGCCTTCGGTGATGAGTGTGTTCGCGCCTATCAGGCAATTACGGCCGATGACGGCGTGGTTGAGGATGGTGCTGTGGATGCCGATCAGGCTGCCATCGCCTATGGTGCAGCCGTGCAGCATGGCGAGGTGGCCGACGGTGACGTTGTTGCCGATGGTGAGCGGCACGCCGGGATCAGTGTGCAGCACGGCGCCATCCTGAATGTTGCTGTTGCTGCCGATGCGGATGGGTTCGTTGTCGCCGCGCAACACGGCGTTGAACCAGATGCTGACGTTGTCTTGCAGGATGACAGTACCAATGACGCTGGCATTGGGCGCGATGAAATGGTGCTGCCCGTGCAGTTCTGGCGTGCGCTGTGCTAGACGGTACAACATGGTTAGCCTGGCCCCAGGGCATCCGCCCCGGCTTGCGCGATCTGTCCGTCCTGAAACGAGCGCACACCGCTGATGCCCAGCCCGCCGATGATCTGGCCGTCCCGCGTGAGCGGCACGCCGCCTTCGGCAGGTATGACGCCGGGCAGGGCGAGATGGATTAAACGGCCGCCCAATACTGCATCTTCCGCAGCCTTGGTTGGGCGCTGGAAGGCCACGGCTGCCCGTGCTTTTTTAATGGCCAGCTTCACGCTGCCGAACTGGGTGTCATGGCCGCGTTGCAGATAGAGCAGATGGCCGCCGTCATCCACCACGGCAATCACGACGCGCCATGCGTTGGCCAGCGCTTCGGTTTCGGCAGCCGCAGCAATGCGCTTGGCGTCGTCAAGCGTGAGGATGGGTTTGCTGGTCATGCGCTATGCGCTGCGAGCGCGGTAAATATCCGGTTGCTGACACTATCCACGCTGCCGATACCGGGAATATTGATGCAACGCGGTGCGCGCACATCGCCACTTTTCTCCCATGCATGGTAATACTCGACCAGCGGTTTGGTCTGGTCGTGGTAAATCGTCAGGCGCTTGGTGACGGTGCCTGCCTCGTCGTCCGGGCGCTGCACCAGGTCTTCGCCGCTGACGTCATCTTTGCCAACCGCCTTGGGTGGGTTGAATGTGATGTGATAGGTGCGCCCGGAGGCGGGATGTACACGGCGGCCATCCATGCGCTGGATGATGTCACTGTCCGGCACCTCGATCTCCACCACAAAATCAATATCTATCCCGCCATCCTTCATGGCCTGGGCTTGCGGGATGGTGCGCGGAAAACCATCCAGCAGGAAACCGTTGGCGCAGTCTGCTTCCTTGATGCGCTCTTTGACCAGATTGATGATGATGTCATCCGATACCAGTTTGCCCGCATCCATGATCTTTTTGGCTGCTTTCCCCAGCGGGGTGTCGGCCTTGACCGCGGCACGCAACATATCGCCGGTGGATATCTGCGGTATATTGAATTTTTCCTTGATCGTGTTGGCTTGTGTGCCTTTACCGGCACCGGGAGGGCCGAGGAGAATTATTCGCATAGTAGTGTTCCAAATATTGGGTTGTTTATTAAACTAAAAAGCATTTGCCACAGAGAACACAGAGCTCACAGAGACAACTCACCGTGAAACGGCTGGTTGCGGCGAAGACTAACCTTCAGGTCAGATCGTAGCCAAAAATAATGGGTTGCCGTTAATGGCAATCTCATCCATCGGGTAAACATGAAAAATATGTGTATCCCGCACCATCTCTGTGTCCTCTGTGATCTCTGTGGCTTGCATTACGGTTTTAGATTATACGCCAGCATCAAACAACTTGCGGGCAGCATGCAAATCCTGCTCGGTATCTACCCCGCCTGGCGGCGCATCGGCGCTGATGGTGACGCCGATTTTGTAACCATGATACAGCGCGCGCAATTGTTCCAGCGCCTCGATCTTTTCAATGGCGGCTGGCGCAAGCTGGCCAAAGGCGCGCAGGAAACCGGCGCGGTAGGCGTAGATGCCGATGTGGCGCAGCGCGGGCAAATCGGCCGGTAGCTCCCCCCTTCTAACTTCCCCCCGGAGGGGGGAAAGACAATCGTCTCGTCCTTCGGACGAGGATAAAACCGTGAACGCATCGCGCGGGTAAGGAATCGGGGCGCGGCTGAAATACAGGGCGTTGCCCTGTTTGTCCAGCACCACTTTGACAACATTGGGGTTGCGCAGGGTTTGCTCGTCATGGATAGCATGACAGGCGGTCGCGATCGCGCAGTGCGGATGATCGTGCAGGTGTTGCGCCACGGCACGGATAAGCTGCGGCGGCATCAGCGGTTCATCGCCCTGCACATTGACCACGATGGTGTCGTCCGGCCATTGCTGCTGTTGCACGACTTCGGCGATACGATCCGTACCACTGGCATGATGCTCATGGGTCAAACAGGCTTTAAAGCCATGCTCGTGTACCGCAGCCATGATGGATTGATGGTCGGTGGCTATCCAGATTTGTTGCGCGCCGCTTTTCGCAGCCTGCTCGGCTACCCGCACCACCATCGGCTTGCCGGCAATCGGCAACAAGGGTTTGCCGGGCAGACGGGTAGATGACAGCCGGGCCGGGATGACAACGTGAAAAGGAATCATCGAAGCTGTTCGACTTCTTCCGGCGTCATCGTGCGCGCCTCATCTGCCAGCATCACCGGAATGTCGTCCTGGATAGGGAAGGCCAGCCGGTCTGCCTTGCAGATTAACTCCTGTTCGGCCTTACGGTAAATCAGCGGAGATTTGCACAGCGGGCAAACCAGAATCTCTAGCAGTTTAGCGTCCATTCGGGGTGATCCTTTCCAGGATGAGTTGGGTAAGCGCCGGGTCCAACTGCGCATCCACGCGCAGCACCCAGCATTTTTCGGTGGCGAACGAAGTGCATTTTACCGCATCTTTTTCCGTCATGAGTATCGTATCGGCATCAGTGTAGGCCAGATCGGCGGGTGTATAGCGATGATGATCGGGAAACGGGTGGGCTTGCACCTTCAGCCCCAGATGATTCAGATGCGCGAAAAAGCGCTGCGGATGGCCGATGCCGGCGATGGCGTGCAGCTTCTGGTTTTTAAAATCGGCAGCATGTGCCGTGGTATCCGGGTTGAGCAAGTTGTAAAAACTTTCGCCGTACAATTGCATGCTGTACTGGCCGACATCGGCCATCCCGCCGTGGATAACCACCGCATCCACCTGCGCCAGGCGCGATAGTGGTTCGCGTAACGGCCCGGCAGGCAGCAGGAAACCATTGCCGAAGCGGCGCACCCCATCCACGACTGCAATTTCAAAATCGCGCCGCAAGCGGTAATGTTGCAGGCCATCGTCGCTGAGCAAGACATCGCACTCGGGATGCGCTTGCAACAAGGCGCGCGCGGCGGCAGGACGATGCCGCCCAACCCACACCGGGCACAGCTTGCGTTGCGCCATCAGTACCGCTTCATCGCCCACCACATCGGGATCGCTGGCAATATCTACCGCTTGCGGCGAAGTAGCCGTGCCGCCATAGCCACGGCTGATAATGCCGGGATGCCAGCCGCTGTCGATCAATTGCTGCGCCAGCCACAACGTGAGCGGCGTCTTGCCGCTGCCGCCGACGGTGATGTTACCCACCACAATAACCGGAACGGGCAGCTTTTCGCTGGCCAGGATGCCACAGCGATAAAGCGCGCGGCGCGTGGCCGCTAACAGTCTGAAAATAAAGCTGAGCGGCAGCAGGATGAGATGCAACGGAGTGATGCGATACCAGTATTGCTGTAGCCCATTTATCCTAAGCTTGGACATATATTGGGTATGGGTAGCGCAACTATTTCTGGCTGGTAGTAAAAGTAATCCTGCCATAACCGGCGAGTCGTGCCGCCTCCATAATGTTGATCACGGACTGATGCGTCGCCTTGGCATCGGCATTGATGATGATGGTGGGATCGGGTTGCGAGCCTGCCGCTTTGCGCATTGCCTGTGCCAGCCCGTCTATGTTTCTGAACGGAGTGGCCACGCTATTGATCGCGTAATGCTGGGATGCATCCACCGCAACCTCGATTTGGTTCGTTTGCAAGGCCGTCTCCTCACCGGCGGCCTGCGGCAGATTGATCTGCAATTCGGAAAATTTGGCGTAGCTGGTGGTCGTCATCAAAAAAATCAGGATCACCAGCAACACGTCTATCATCGGAATCAGGTTGATTTCCGGTTCCTCATGGCCGCGCCCGCGTTGAAAGTTCATTGCTTGCGCTGACCGTGAACAATCTCGACCAGCTTGATCGCCTGCTGCTCCATCTCGATGGTCAGGCTATCCACTTGGGCGCGGAAATGGCGGTAAAAAATCATGCTGGCAATCGCCACAACCAGGCCGAGTGCGGTGTTGTAAAGGGCTATGGAAATGCCGTGGGCAAGCATCGCCGGGCTGCTTCCGGCGGCGCTCTGTGAGCCAAAAATTTCAATCATGCCAATCACCGTGCCGAACAGGCCCAGCAATAGGCTGACGGAGGAAATTGTACCCAGCGTGGTGAGGAAGCGCGCCAAATCGTGCGCGACTGCACGCCCCGCTTCTTCGATGGACTCTTTCATCACCTCGGGCGGGCTTTTGATGTTTTTCAGCCCGGCGGCAAAGATACGCCCGAGCGGCGAAGAACCTGCCAGACGGGTCAGCATGGCATCGCTGACGCCGTTTTGCCTGAGTTCCTTGATGACTTCGTTGAGCAGCCCTGCCGGCGCAATATTTTTATTGCGCAGGTACCGCAGGCGTTCCACAATCAGCGCCAGCGCAATCACCGATGCAATAATCAGAAACCAGATCGGCCAACCAGCCGCTTCTACAATAGCAAACACAGAACTTCTCCAAAATATGCTTAAATCAACAAAGCAGAACTGTACCCGTTCGCGCCTGCTTGAGCAAGATTTCTGCTGAGCTGCATAAGCAGATTAAAACTAAATAGGCAATGCAAAAGCACAATTTTATTTGTACACAGGAACTGTGAGTAACTTTGTGCATAATGAGTCATAAATAATACATAACCCTCTATCAGATAACCTTTTTTTATTAATGCCTGTTTTTTTAACTACTATAAACAATAATAAAAACATATAGATATCGTAAGTAATCTATACATGAGCGCGATACTCGCCAGCAAAGCGGCGTGTTTACTGGGACTGTGAATTATTATGGAATGTCAATATGATTTTTGATCTTTTTGAAGATAAAAAAAACCACGTATTTACCGTGCGGGAACTCAATCTGGCAGCTAAACAGCTGTTGGAAAACGGCTTACCTTTGCTATGGGTGCGTGGCGAGATTTCCAATTTCGTTTGCGCCGCTTCCGGCCATTGGTATTTTTCTCTAAAAGACGAACAGGCGCAGGTGCGCTGCGTGATGTTCCGCCACAAAAGCCAGTATCTGGACTGGCAGCCCAGGAACGGCATGCAGGTGGAAGTGTTAGCGCTGCCCACCCTGTATGAAGCCCGTGGCGAGTTTCAACTGACGCTGGAGCAGATACGTCCGGCCGGGCTGGGGGTGCTGTACGAACAATTTGAGCGACTGAAACAATTACTGGAAAGCCAAGGCTTGTTCGCCGCCGCGCGCAAACGTTCTTTGCCACTTTTCCCTAAAAGCATAGGCATCATCACCTCGCCACAAGCCGCCGCGTTGCGCGATGTGCTCACCACCTTGAAGCTGCGGCTGCCGAGCGTGCCGGTGGTGCTATATCCCACGCCGGTACAAGGAACCGGCAGCGCTTCAATGATCGCCGCAGCCATTCAGCTTGCCAACCAGCACGCGGAGTGCGACGTGCTTATTCTATGCAGGGGCGGCGGCAGCATCGAAGATCTGTGGGCGTTCAACGAAGAGGTCGTCGCGCGCGCCATCGCCGCCAGCGCAATCCCCATCGTCAGCGGGGTCGGACACGAGACTGATTTCACCATCGCCGATTTCGTCGCCGACGAGCGCGCCCCGACCCCTACCGCCGCCGCGCAACGCGTCGCCCCGGATCGCCATGCCCTGCTCAGGTCTTTGCAAGACCAGGCACAACACCTGCAACGCGCGCAGCGCAACCGACTGCAAAACGCCATGCAGGCAGTGGACTATTTGCAGCGCAGGCTGGTACACCCCGCGCAACAGTTGCAACGCCAGACTCAGCAATTAGACCAACTGCAACAACGCATGCAGCGCGCCTTCATCTATCGCCAGCAGCAGCAACATTGGCAATGGCAATCACTGGCGCAATGTTTGATTAAAGCGTTGCGCACAACGCAGGCGCAGCGCACGGGGCACGTGGACAACCTCGCGCAGCACTTGATCTTGCTCGACCCGAAGCAAGTATTGGCGCGCGGCTATAGTATGGTGCAGGACGCCAGCGGCAGCGTGGTGTCGGATGCCGGGCAGTTGGCTGTCGGTGCGGAACTTAGCATCACCTTTGCCAAAGGTTGGGCGCGGACTGAGGTGAAAGAACGTGGCGGGGTTAGCTCACCCCATGAACCCGGATAAGGGCGCCTCTAAAAATTCAAAATTCTAAGCGAGACAAGGCGCGAAAGAAATTTTGGCGCGTCGCATATATTTAACCCAAATCGTTCATTAGAACCGACAGTCCCTTCCCCCTGCCAGGGGGAAGGTTAGGATGGGGGTTGGCGCTGTGGGAAAGCTGCGTTTCTACCCCCTCCCTAGCCCTCCCCCTGCAAGGGGGAGGGGACATTTTTCCTAATGGATTGTCTGGGTTTAATATGTAAGCGATAAACCTAGAAAAAGCAGTTAGCCACAGAGATCACAGAGAAAAAACAAACGGTTGTAACACGGGAGCAATTCACCTTTTCGGTGAAACTAAAAAATGTGGAGAAACCGCGTCTCTCTCTGTGTTCTCTGTG
>VFLG01000046.1 GCA_009885195.1 Gallionellaceae bacterium | reverse complement strand
CCACGGCCACGCTGAAGCCGAGCTTGGCGGCCTCCTTCAGCCGCTCCTGGCCGCGCGGCGCGGGCCGCACCTCGCCGGCGAGACCGACCTCGCCGAAGGCGATGAATCCGCGCGGCAGCGCCTTGCCGCGCAGGCTCGACTGGATCGCCAGCATCACCGCCAGGTCGGCCGCCGGCTCGCTGATGCGCACGCCGCCCACTGCGTTGACGAACACGTCCTGGTCCATGCAGGCCACGCCGGCATGGCGGTGCAGCACGGCCAGCAGCATGGCCAGCCGATCCCGGTCCAGGCCCACCGACAGGCGCCGGGGACTGGGCCCGCCGCTGTCCACCAGGGCCTGGATCTCCACCAGCATCGGCCGCGTGCCTTCCAGCGTGACCAGCACGCAGCTGCCCGGCACCGGCTCGCTGTGCTGCGACAGGAAGATGGCGCTGGGATTGGCGACGCCCTTCAGGCCCTTCTCGGTCATGGCGAACACGCCGATTTCGTTGACGGCGCCAAACCGGTTCTTGATGGCTCGCACCAGCCGGAAGCTGGAGTGGGTGTCGCCCTCGAAGTACAGCACCGTATCCACCATGTGCTCCAGCACCCGCGGCCCGGCCAGGGCGCCCTCCTTGGTGACATGGCCGACCAGGATCATGGTCACGCCGCTGCTTTTGGCCAGTCGCGTGAGTTGCGCCGCGCATTCGCGCACCTGCGCCACCGAGCCGGGCGCGGAAGTGAGCTGCTCGGAATACACGGTCTGGATGGAATCAATCACCACCACATCCGGTTTTTCCTGGGCAATGACAGCCTGAATTTTTTCCAGCTGAATTTCCGCCAGCAGATGCATTTCACGTGCGTCCAGTATCAGCCGTTTGGCGCGCAGCGCAATCTGTTGTGCCGATTCCTCGCCGCTGACGTATAGCACTTTTTTGTGGGTGGAGAGATGCGCCAGCGCCTGCAACAACAAGGTGGATTTGCCAATGCCGGGATCGCCGCCGATCAGCACTACGCCGCCACTCACCAGTCCGCCGCCCAGCACACGGTCGAACTCAACAATACCTGTGGACGTGCGCGGCACTTCCTCCGCCCCCACCTCGGCCAGCGTTTGCACCTTGCTCGTCGTGGTCAGGGCGCTGAAGCGGTTCTTGCCGCTCGGGGCTAATTCGGCAACGCTTTCCACCAGCGTGTTCCAGGCCGTGCAATGCGGGCATTGCCCCTGCCACTTCGGCACCTGGCCGCCGCATTCGGTGCAGCTATAAATTGTTTTTGCTTTTGCCATGCTTATTTTTATCCCCGGATTAATCCTCGTGTCGCGCCGCAGTTTGTTTTTTCTGCGCTACCCCGATGTGTGCTTGGCCTCTTTTAAGTGCCAATTCATTTTGTTTTTGCCGCTCGGTAACGCGGGCGCGCGTTTTCTCAGGCAGGGTATCGAAGCAGTGTGGGCAGGATATGCCCAGTTGGTATTTGGGTGAGGATTTTTCATCAGGTGAAACCGGATGACGGCAGCCATAACACTGATCGTGCGTCCCCACTTTCAGGCCTTGCCCGACTGAAATACGCTGGTCGAATACGAAACACTCGCCCTCCCACATACTCTTTTCGGCAGGAATATTTTCGAGATATTTGAGTATGCCGCCCTGCAAGTGGTAGACCTCCTCGAATCCCTGCTCGAGCATGAAAGCGCTGGCTTTTTCACACCGAATTCCGCCGGTGCAAAACATGGCTATTTTTTTATGTTTAACGGGATCAAGATTTTTTTGAACGTATGCGGGAAATTGGCGGAATGATGTGGTGTGGGGGTTAGCCGCGCCACGAAAAGTGCCTATGTCGTATTCATAGCCATTTCGGGTATCAATTAGCACGACATCGGGATCGGCAATCAGTGCATTCCATTCTTCTGCGGGCACATAGGTGCCTGCCTTTTTGTTCGGGTCAATTCCTGGCACCCCCAGCGTGACGATCTCTTTTTTCAGGCGCACCTTCATCCTGTCAAAAGGCATCTCGTCGGCGCAGGATTCTTTGTGTTCAATAGCCGCCAATCGCGCATCAGCCCGCAGGAACAGGATCAACGCATCAATGCCTGCGCGTGATCCCGCAACTGTTCCATTAATGCCTTCGGCAGCAAGCAAAATGGTTCCATTAAGTCCTTGTGCAAGGCAAAAATCGAGTAAATCGCTTTGCATCTCTGCGTAGTCAGGGAGTTTGGCAAATTTGTAAAGCGCGGCGACAATAATATCAGGCATGATAAATTTAGTTGTTCGATAATCCCGGAATGACGCACTTCTGGCTAATGGACAATCTGGGATAATTGCAAAGAGTTGTAAAGGCAGGCCGATTTTACGCGATGGTGCGTGGGCAGGATAGGGTTCTTTGAATTGACATGTCTGGGAATTGGGGGTGGTTCACCCGCCTCTTTATTTATTGCCCTCATTTTTTAGGGCCATTCAGGCAAAGTCTATCAACCCTGTTACACTTGCAGACGGACAGCAGGCTATAATATTTTCAGCGGACTATATTTAAGGTGCCTCTAAAGATGAAAGCGATACCTGCCTCGCCACGAAATATCGTGATCTCGATTGCATCAGTGACCGTAATGCTCCCTTTGGCCTGGCTGCTGTGGCAGGAAAGCGGGTGGTTCGCTTCGGCCCAGCCGGACTTGCCGCCTGTATCTGCTTCATACGGGCCAATTTCCCCGATCCCGGATGTTATTCCCGATCTGGATCTAAAAAAAGTGGCTCTCGGCAAGTCGCTTTTTAATGAAACCCGCTTATCCCACGATAATACGATAGCCTGCGCCAGCTGCCATCAACTGGAGCATGGCGGGGATGACGGCGTGCGATTTTCAATCGGGATTAAAGGACAGCTCAGTGGAGTCAATGCCCCCACCGTTTTTAACAGCGTCTTCAATTTTCGCCAGTTCTGGAACGGCCGTGCAAAAAACCTGGAAGAGCAGGCGGCAGGCCCTATCCACAACCCCTTGGAAATGGGATCAAACTGGATTGAAGTCATAGCAAAACTCAAGCAGGATCCGATTTATGTGCAGGTTTTCTCGCAAAGTTACAAGAACGGAATTACGTCAGATAATATCGCAGACGCCATCGCCACTTTCGTGCGCTCCCTGATTACACCCAATTCGCGTTTTGACAAATATCTGAAGGGAGATGCCAAGGCCCTCACCCCTTACGAACTTTCAGGTTATGCGCTGTTCGCCAGCTATGGCTGCATCTCCTGCCATCAGGGGGTGAACATTGGCGGAAACCTGTATGAAAAACTGGGCATCATGCGCGATTACTTCGCAGAGAGGGGAAATATCACCGAAGCCGACCAAGGCAGGTATGCCCTTACCCGAAACCCCGATGATATGCATAAGTTCAAAGTGCCGAGTTTGCGCAATATCGCTCTGACCGCCCCTTATTTCCATGATGGAACAGCGCAAACTCTGGAGCAGGCGGTGATCGTCATGGCGGCGTATCAACTGGGGGCATCTCTGCCGGGTGAAGATGTATCAAGAATCGTCGCGTTTTTGCGCACCCTGACCGGCGAATACGACGGGAAACCGTTATGAATCATATTGCGCTGAGAAATATTGCGATTACTTTGGCGATTGCCCCTTTGCTGTTTATCCTTTTCATCAAGGCGCAGGCTCCGGACCCGATCAAGCATCACCGGATACTGGCCGACTTGCACAAAATAGAAAGCATGAATGCGGAAATAGACATACTCACGCTGCAGTTCAGGTACCGGCTGCAGAGCAATTACGATGGGCTGGTATTCGCGGTCAATGAAATTGCTCTGCGCCAGAATGAGCTGAGGGTGGGAGATCGCGCAATATTTAACACAGGAAATGAAAAAATAGATCATGCGATGGAGGAGTTGGGGCAGGCCATGAACCAAAAGGAAGAATGGGTCGATGGCTTCAAATCGCGCAATGCCGTGCTCAATAATTCCCTGCATTATTTTCCGCGCATCGTTGAGGAAACAATACGCCTGGCTCGCTCGGACCGGGCTCTGCAAATTAAGCTGCAATCTCTTATGCAGAACTTGCTGATGCTGCATATGGGTAGGGGAGATGGCGATGACCACGGCAAGGCGGAAAATGATATCCGGCAGATCGAAGCGCTTTCTCACCCTCCTCCCTTGAAAGAAAATATTGATCGCCTCCTTCTGCATGCAAAATATATACTTAAATATAATGATGAAATAAACCTGCGCGTTGAGCAAATCACCTCAGCCAGAACGCATGATCTGACGCGCGAGCTGACTTCCGTTTATGAGGAATCGTTCAATCGTGCATTTAAGATCGCTAATTATTACTACCTTTTAATTTCCCTGGCCGCGCTTTTATTATTTGCGTACGCCGCTTATTCCTTTTTCCGTCTGCGTGAAAATGCCAATAGCTTGCGCAAAGCCTATGCGGCAATTAAAAATCAGCAGTTTGCGATGGACCAACATGCCATCGTCAGCATTACGGATGCGCGGGGAAACATCGTTTACGCCAATGACAAATTCTGCGAAGTCAGCCGTTACACGCGCGATGAGCTTTACGGACAAAATCACCGCATTGTGAAATCTGACACCCACCCTCTTTCCTTTTATCAGGAACTTTGGATGACCATTACCAGCGGAAAAGTCTGGCATGGCGAAATCTGTAACCGGGCAAAAGACGGTTCGTTTTACTGGGTTGATTCGACCTTTGTTCCCTTCCTGGATGAAACAGGCATTCCAATCCAATACATCGCCATCCGCACCGATATCACCGAACGCAAAATGGCCGCAGAAACCATTTTGCACCAGGCCAATTTTGATCCGCTCACCCAGTTACCTAATCGCCGCCTGCTGCGCGACCGGCTGGAACAGGAAATAAAAATGGCGAATCGCAGCGGCCTGAAAATGGCGCTGCTGTTTATTGACCTGGATCACTTCAAGGATGTCAACGACACCCTCGGCCACGACATGGGAGATATTCTGCTCAAGGAGGCGGCACGGCGCTTGAACACTTGCGTGCGCGAGGCCGATACCGTAGCGCGCATGGGTGGGGACGAATTCACGGTCATCCTGGGCGAGCTGGACGACCTCGGCAGCATCGAACGCGTCGCGCAGGACATTCTGCACAAATTCGCCCAGCCGTTTCAACTGGAGGGCGAAGTGGCCTATATATCTGCCAGCATCGGCATCACGCTTTACCCGGAGGATGCGACT
The DNA here is from genome assembly GCA_009885195.1 of Gallionellaceae bacterium. Lineage (GTDB taxonomy): Bacteria > Pseudomonadota > Gammaproteobacteria > Burkholderiales > Gallionellaceae > Nitrotoga. Next base: position 11,569 of record VFLG01000046.1, on the reverse strand, counting down.
GAGATAGACGCACTGCTCAAGAACGCCGATCAGGCCATGTACGCCGCCAAGCATCAAGGCCGCAACTGCTTCAGCTATTTCACGCCATCCATGCAGGAAGCGGCACAAAACCGAATGCGGCTGGCAGGCGATTTGCGTGGCGCCCTGGCCAACAACGAGCTGCGGGTGCATTACCAGCCCATCGTGGAGCTGGCAACGGGCATCATTCACAAAGCGGAAGCGTTGATCCGCTGGCAGCATCCAACACGCGGGTTGATAATGCCCGATGAGTTCATACACATCGCCGAAGACACCAATCTTATCCGCGAGATCGGCCACTGGGTATTCCTCGAAGCGGCGCAGCAGGCAATGCGCTGGCGAGCAACGCACAACCCGAATTTCCAGATCAGCGTCAACATGTCTCCGGTACAGCTGCACAGCGACAGCAATACCCCCGCAACATGGATCGCCCACCTGAAAAAACTTAACCTGCCAGGGCAAAGCATCGTGGTAGAAATAACCGAGGGGCTGCTGTTGGATGCCGGTGTCGCCGTTACCGGGCAACTGCTCGAATTCCGCGACGCGGGCATCGCAGTATCGCTCGACGACTTCGGCACCGGCTATTCATCGCTGGCTTACCTCAAAAAATTCGATATTGACTACCTCAAGATAGACCAGTCTTTCGTTCACAACTTGATGCCCGGATCAAACGATATGGTGCTGTGCGAGGCCATCATCGTGATGGCACATAAACTTGGATTGAAGGTAATCGCAGAGGGCATAGAAACGGTAGAACAACACGATCTGCTGGCCGCTGCCGGATGCGACTACGGCCAAGGCTATGTATTTTCCAGACCCGCGTCGGTGGAGAATTTTGAGGCGATGTTGAAGCGGTCCTGAGTTCCTGTTTTCCCCTTCCATTTTCAGATATCAAGAATTCTGCGTATGTTGCGACTGACTGAAATCAAGCTCCCGCTCGATCATCCTGAAAGCGCTCTCCATGATGCGATTCTCAAGCGGCTGAATATTCGCCCGGATGAGCTTGCCGGCTACACTATTTTTCGGCGCGGCCATGATGCGCGCAAACAGTCGGCCATTCATTTTGTTTATACGCTGGACGTGGAAGTCAGTAGCGAGGTGGCGCTGCTCGAACGCCTGAAAAATACGCCGCACATCTCGCCCGCACCAGACACCCGTTACCACTTTGTGGCGGTGTCAACTCCACACGCGACGAGTCGCGTAGTGGATTGCCTACCTTTGGTGCAAGCGCCAAAAAATCTGGCTCCGCGCCCGATCGTGATCGGCACCGGGCCGTGCGGTATCTTCGCCGGGCTGATGCTGGCGCAAATGGGCTTACGGCCTATCATTCTGGAGCGCGGCAAGGCGGTGCGCGAGCGCACCAAAGATACTTTTGGCCTGTGGCGGCAAGGCAGGCTCGACCCCGAATCGAATGTGCAATTCGGCGAAGGCGGCGCGGGCACATTTTCCGATGGCAAGCTGCACAGCCAGATCAAGGACCCCAAACACTACGGACGCAAAGTGCTCACGGAATTCGTCAAGGCCGGCGCGCCGCCGGAAATACTCTATGTGAGCAAGCCGCACATCGGCACCTTTCGCCTGGTGGGGGTGGTGGAGGCGATGCGCCACACCATTGAATCGCTGGGCGGCGAAATACGGTTTCAGAGCAAGGTCGCGGACATCGAGATCGAGAATGGGCAAGTACGCGGTGTAGTGCTGGCCAGCGGCGAGCAGATTGCCAGCAAGCATGTGGTGCTGGCCGTCGGCCACAGCGCGCGCGACACTTTTGAAATGTTGTTCAAGCGCGGCGTGTATCTGGAGGCCAAGCCATTCTCCATCGGCTTGCGCATCGAGCATCCGCAGTCGCTGATCGACCGTGCGCGGTTCGGCCGAAATGCGGGCAATCCCTCGCTCGGCGCAGCGGATTACAAGCTGGTGCATCACGCCAGCAATGGCCGTTCGGTCTACAGTTTCTGCATGTGCCCGGGCGGCACCGTGGTAGCAGCGACTTCCGAGGAAGGCCGCGTGGTGACCAACGGCATGAGCCAGTATTCGCGCAACGAGCGCAACGCCAACAGCGGCATCGTGGTGGGCATCACGCCTGAGGATTATCCCGGCGGCGCGCTGGCGGGCATCGCCTTTCAGCGGCAGTGGGAAGAGCGCGCGTTCGAACTGGGCGGCAAGAATTATTGCGCGCCCGGACAATTGGTCGGCGATTTCCTCGCCGGACGGCCTTCGGAAAAACTCGGTTCGGTCATTCCTTCGTATACGCCCGGCGTGCGCCTGACCGACTTATCCACTGCGCTGCCTGCTTATGCCATCGAGGCAATCCGCGAGGCGCTGTCGGCCTTCGACAAACAGCTCAAGGGGTTTGCCATGCACGATGCGGTGCTTACCGGCGTTGAAACACGCACCTCTTCACCCATCCGCATCAAGCGCCGCGAAGATTTTCAAAGCATGAATACATCTGGGCTCTACCCGGCGGGAGAAGGCGCGGGTTATGCGGGCGGCATACTTTCCGCCGCAGTGGATGGCATCCAGGTGGCGGAGGCGGTGGCCTTGAGTATGGTCAGCCCGTAGGATGGGTGAAGCGTAGCGCCTTCCGCAGGTTCATTTGGAGTGCGCAGACTCGTCTGCGCGTTTTTTAAAAGGCAGCGACGCGTCGCTGCACTCCAAATCAGCGGAAGGGCGGAGTTTACCTTGGCGGCACAAATAGCCATACTCAACTCATGGTTGACCGCACTCAGATTCGCGAGCAGGCTGCCCTGTCCGGAAGTAGGTTGCTTGGTTGGTCACGGCTGTGGAAGGGAACAGCAATGGTTGTTTTTCTAAAGGCATGTTTTGTTGGAATGGTGCTGCTGTTGCCCGGCTGCGCCTCGCGCGCGTCCCCCACTCCTCCGTCCCCCGTGTGGATCGCCGACTGGAAAGAGGCCTTTCCGATGAACATCCAGCGCAATGGCGCCGCGTCGGTCATAGTCAAAGACAAAATTTATATCATTGACGGCGTGAATAGTGACGGTGCGCTGGACACCACTGAATACACGACCATTCAACAGGATGGGTCACTCGACCCGTGGCAGCTTGGTCCCAGGCTGAACGTGAAACGCGCCTTCATGGAAGCGGTGGTGCATGGCGATTACATATACGTGGCGGGCGGCGGCAACGGCCCCGGCAACCAGAATTATTTGCGTTCGGTGGAGCGTGCCCAAATTCTTGCGGATGGCTCGCTCGGTCCGTGGCAGATGGAAAAGAACGAAATGGTGGTGGCGCGCCGCTGCAACAAGCTCATCGCCACCGACAAGGCGCTGTATGCGTTCGGCGGTCGTGGCGGCACCTTACTCGACATCGTTGAAAGTGCGGAATGGCAGGCCGATGGCAGCCTGGGTGAATGGCATCTCGATCCGGAAGCGCTGACCATGCCGCGCTATATCAGCGCCGTGCAGAAGACAGGCAATATGTTTTTCGTGATCGGCGGCCACCGGGATGATGGCAACAGCATAGCCGAGGTCGAGTGGTCGCGCCCGATGGCAGACGGAAATCTGCAAAAGTGGCAAGCCACCACGCCGATGCAACAGGCACGCTGGGGCCATGATAGCGTCGCTTATGGCGATGAGTTGTATGCATTGGGCGGCCTTTTTGGTCCCAAATATCTCGACAGCATTGAGCACACCAAAGTCGGCAAAGACGGCCAGCTTGGGCCGTGGCAGTTCACCACTGCTCTCGATCAGCCGCGCGGTACTTTCAGCACCATTGCTTACCGGGATAGGATTTATGTTATCGGGGGTGTCTATCCTGATGGTTATCTGTCTAGCGTGGTTTACGCCAACCGCAATGCCGCCGGCGATTTCGGCTATTGGGGCAGCGCCGAAGAGGCCGCAGCGGCGACGGCAAACCGGACCAAGCGCAAGGAGCGGGCGCTGAAACAGAGGTTGCCATTCGAGGGAGTAGTGAAAGAAGCGCTGCAGACACAGGCCTACACTTACGTCGAATTGGAAAGCAAAAATGGCGGCGGCCCGGTCTGGGTGGCTGGCCCGAAGATCGACAACCTCAAGGCCGGTGATCGTGTTGGTTTCAATCAAGGTACCACTCTGCAGGGTTTCAGCAGCAAGGAATTGCAGCGCACTTTCCCGGCAGTAACCCTGGTCGGAACAATGCAGATTCAATAATCCTGTGTTACTTCGGTGATTTCATAGCTCCAAAATTCCATTGGCGCAGGTCTGCCACTGTTCCAGCCGCGCGAGCGTGGGCAACAGGTTAAGGCCGGTTTCCGCTTTTAATGTCAGCGCTTGTTGCTTGAGGTCGTCCAGCGTGATACGGACTGGATCGCCTGCTGCGGCAAAGGCGATGGCGTTGCCGCTGTCGCACGAGGGAAAGATCAGCGTGCGGCCGTCAAAGGCAGTGCTGATGCGCGCTACGCCGGCCTCAAAACCCTTGCCGCGACTGAACAGATTAACGGACAGAATGCCATTATTGTTGAGGCGTGCGCGGCACATCTGGTAGAACGGCAAAGTATCCAGCGCACCGGCGCGGGCATTGGCATCAAAGCCATCCACCAGAATCAGATCCCATGTTTTTTCGCTATTCATTACAAACTTGACACCATCCCCAATCACAATATTAAGTCGCTTGGGATCCTCCGGCAGCTTGAAAAATTGCCGTGCTGCGGCCACCACCCCCGCTTCGATTTCGACCACGGTAAGATGTGCCAGCAGGCGATGGCGATATAGAAACTTGGTCAGCGAAGCAGCGCCGAGGCCGATCAACAGCACCTTGCGCGGAAAGCGAGATTCCTCCCGCAGCAGCAGGCTCGCCATCATTTCCTTGGTGTAATCGAGTTCCAGATTCCACGGACGTGCGATGCGCATCGCGCCCTGTATCCACTCGGAGCCAAAGTGTAGGGTGCGCACACCGGCTTCTTCGCGGATATCGATTGAAATTGCCATGCGGGGGTTTTAGATTTGTTTTTGTAGGGCGGATGCAACAAAGTCAGGCAATCCACTGCCCAGCAAGCTGGGCGTGGAGTTGGCACAGCGCAGCGTTATCCGCCGAAGGGATTCATACGGCGGAAGGCGCTACGCTTTTCCGCCCTACCGAGCTAGGTCACTGAGTCATCTTTAAGTCAGCAAGTTTTGGTATGGCCAGTTCCTTGGCCACTGGTTCCACGGCGAAGGCTCCTCCGCATTGTTTTCCGGACGACTCAATGGCTGAGCCAATCGGACCCCCCAACAACCCGCCAAGAAAATTTCCAAGTCGAGGTTTGATCTCAAAGAAGTACTCGTTTCCGCCGCTAACATCTATTGGTAGTTCACAGGTTCCAGGTGAATCCCACACGTCGACAGTTAAAGTGTGTTTGCCAGCAATGATGTCGAAAACTTTGAACCCTGCGTAATCACAACTACCCATAGATTTTCCGTCTGCTTTCACTGAAGCAGCACGCGCTGAGTACTGAGAAGATTCTCTTGTTCTAAACAAAACCAGGCGTGCACTTGATGCATCCAATGCGTTAGCCTCACTGGTATGTTTTGAGTAGATGGGACCAGTTGCAGCACACCCCGATATGAGTGCTGAGATGAGAAACATAATGGTAGATATACGCACGAATCCTCCTTTTTGATCTAACCTATTTTCAACGACCTTTGCCAGATGAGCAAGCCAATATATCAGCCCATCCACTGATTCAACAACCAGCGCGACCAGTCAGTGACCTCTGAAGCAGTCATGCCGATAGTGATGCCTTGCTGCGCCAGCGCATCGCCCGCCGCGCCGTGCAGATGCACGGCCAGCAGCAAGGCTTGATCCGCATCCAGCCCTTGCGCGATGAAGGCGGCGATCATGCCGGTCAGCACATCGCCCATGCCGGGGCTGCTCATGCCGGGGTTGCCGGTCTTGTTGACATAGGTTTTTCCGGCGCGGGTGACACACAGGCTGTGCGCGCCTTTCAGCACCACGCTGCAATGCAGGCGTTTGGCCAATTCCTGTGCGGCCTCGGGGCGCGCAGCCTGAATTTCATTCGTGTTGCGACCGAGCAAACGTGCGGCTTCGCCGGGATGCGGAGTAATCACGGTTGCGGCTTGGCGGGCGGCGACCATCGTTTGCAGGTCGGGGTGCAGGGTGAAGATGGTGAGTGCGTCTGCATCCAATACCAGCGCGGTATTCAACTTAAGCGTTTCATACAGGATTTTCTGCGCCGCGAGACCGTGACCCATGCCGCAGCCCATCGCTATTACATCCGGCTTGAACAGGCGTAACGCATCGCCTGCGTTATGCAGCATCAGTTCCGGTTGCAGCATGTCCACGCCGGGCGCATTGTCCGCCAGCAGGTCGACATGCACGCGGCCTGCGCCCAGCTTGAGCGCGGCGCGCGCAGCCAGCAAGGGCGCGCCTATCATGCCATTCGCTCCGCCGATTACCAGCACTGTGCCGAACTGGCCTTTGTGGCTGTCGCGCGGGCGCGGCTTGAGGAAGGCGACGACCTGTTTTTGCGTGATGGCGGGAATGCGTGTGTCCATATTCAAGCGGTCTGTTCAAGCGGTCTCGGGTTGGTGTTGGCGCATAGTATAATTGTATTTCGTTATTTCATCCCATCGTCATATCCATGTTCCGAATTTCAGCCGGTCAAGTTGCCCTCTCATTCTTCCGTCTCGAAAAGCTGCGCGCAGCACTAAAGGCCCATACCGCAAATGTTCACATTGTGGATACACGCCATTGGTATTTCATGGAGCTGAAAAATACAACGCCGGACAATGTGGTGTTGCTGGATCGCATTCTCGGGCTGGATGATAAGGCAGGCGAGCCGGGCGGGGCCAACGAGTTGCAGCGCCTGCTGGTCGTGCCGCGCCTGGGTACGATCTCGCCGTGGTCGTCCAAAGCCACCGACATTGCCCAGCACTGCGGTCTGTCCGATGTGCAACGCATCGAGCGTGGCGTGGCGTATTACTTGCAAACCCGGAATGGCGAGGCGCTGACTCAGGCCGAGCTGAAAGATTTTCTGCCACTGTTGCATGACCGCATGACCGAATCCGTTCTGCTTGATTTAGACGGTGCGGCAGCAAATATTTTTGCTCATGGCGAGCCCGTGCCGCTGTCCACGGTGGATGTGCTGCGCGGCGGCAGTGCGGCGCTGGAAGCGGCCAACTGCGAGCTGGGTCTGGCCTTGTCCCCGGATGAAATTGATTACCTGCTGGAGAATTTCCAGAATCTGAAACGCAATCCAACCGATGTCGAGCTGATGATGTTCGCGCAGGCCAATTCGGAACATTGCCGCCACAAGATTTTCAACGCGGATTGGGTGATAGACGACGAGCAGCAGGCAATCTCGCTGTTCGGCATGATACGCAACACGCACAAGCTGCACCCGCAAGGCACGGTGGTGGCGTATTCGGATAACTCCTCGGTGATTGAAGGGGCGCTGATAGATCGCTTTTATCCACGCGCTGATGGCGGCTATGCTTACAGCGAAGAGCTGACGCATACCTTGATGAAAGTGGAAACGCACAATCATCCGACCGCCATCGCGCCGTTCGCCGGTGCGGCCACCGGAGCGGGCGGGGAGATACGCGACGAAGGCGCGACTGGGATTGGCTCCAAGCCCAAAGCCGGGCTGACGGGTTTCTCGGTTTCCAATCTGAATATTCCGGGGTTTGAGCAGCCGTGGGAAAACGGCTATGGCAAACCCGCGCGCATCGCCTCCGCCCTGCAAATCATGCTCGAAGGTCCCATCGGCGGCGCGGCCTTCAACAACGAATTCGGCCGTCCCAATCTGGCCGGTTACTTCCGCACCTATGAAGAAAATGTGAGCGGCGAAATGCGCGGCTATCACAAGCCCATCATGCTGGCCGGCGGCGTGGGCAGCATCGCGGCGCAACATACACACAAGCATGAGCTGCCGGTCGGCGCGCTGCTGATCCAGTTGGGCGGCCCCGGCATGTTGATCGGCTTGGGCGGCGGCGCGGCATCCAGCATGGATACCGGCGCCAACGCAGAAAATCTGGACTTCGCTTCGGTGCAGCGCGGCAATCCTGAAATGCAACGCCGTGCGCAGGAGGTGATAGACCGTTGCTGGCAGATGGGTGAGCGTAATCTCATCCTGTCCATACACGATGTCGGTGCGGGCGGAATTTCCAATGCGCTGCCGGAATTGGTGCATGGCGGCGGGCGCGGCGCGCGTTTTGAATTGCGCGCGGTGCCGAGCGAAGAGCGCGGCATGTCGCCGATGCAAATATGGAGCAACGAGGCGCAGGAACGCTATGTGCTGGCGATCAGCCCGGAGCGTCTGGAGGAATTCGGCGCGCTGTGCGAGCGCGAGCGTTGTCCGTTTGCGGTGATTGGACATGCTACCGCCGGCGACCAATTGACGGTGCATGATGCGGAATTTAACAACCATCCGGTGAATATGCCGTTGTCGGTGCTGCTGGGCAAGCCGCCCAAAATGACGCGCAAGGTAACGCGCGAGGTGGTGAGCCTCCCCGCATTCGATACCAGTAAAATAAAACTCCAGGATGCCATAGCGCGTGTGCTGCGTTTGCCTGCCGTGGCCGACAAAACTTTTTTGATCAGCATCGGCGACCGCACCGTGGGCGGATTGACCGCGCGCGACCAGATGGTGGGACCGTGGCAGGTGCCGGTAGCGGACGTGGCGGTTACGCTGATGGGTTTCAACACCACGCTGGGCGAGGCGTTCGCGCTGGGTGAGCGCACGCCGCTGGCATTGCTCAACGCGCCCGCTTCCGGGCGCATGGCAGTGGGCGAGGCGATCACCAATATCGCTGCTGCGCGCATCGCAAAAATCGGCGACGTCAAACTGTCGGCCAACTGGATGGCCGCCGCCGGACATCATGGCGAAGACGCGGCCTTGTTCGACACCGTTCATGCGGTGGGCATGGAGTTATGCCCGCAACTCGGCATCAGCATTCCGGTGGGTAAGGATTCCATGTCTATGAAAACGACCTGGCAGGAAGGAACCAAGCACAAGGCCGTGACCGCACCGCTATCGCTCATCGTCACCGCCTTTGCGCCGTGCCTGGATGCGCGCCGGACGCTGACGCCGCAACTGGTTGCCGAGCTGGATACCGTGCTGCTGCTGATTGATCTGGGCGCAGGCAAGAACCGCATGGGCGGTTCGGCACTGGCGCAAGTTTATAAACAAGTCGGCAATGTTGCGCCGGACGTGGACGATGCGCGCCAGCTGAAATCCTTCTTCGCCACCATCCAGCGCCTGAATGCTGAAGGCGCGCTGCTCGCCTATCATGATCGTTCGGATGGCGGACTGTTCGTTACGCTGTGCGAAATGGCGTTTGCTGCGCATGTCGGGCTGGATATTAATCTTGATGAGGTGAGTGGCGATGCAATTAGCGCCCTGTTTAATGAGGAATTAGGCGCGGTGGTGCAGGTGCGCCGCCGCGATATGCAGCATGTGCTGGACGTGTGTCACGGCGCGGGTCTGGCGGCGGTTCATAAAATCGCCAAGCTAAATGAGCGTGGCACGATAGCGATTACGCGCAATGCCGAGCAGTTGTTCGGCGACAGCGGGGTCGTGCTGAAGCGCCTGTGGTCTGAAACAACTTACCGCATGCAGCAACTGCGCGACAATCCAAATTGCGCGCAGCAGGAATATGACCGCATTCTGGATGCAGCCGATCCCGGCCTGCACGTCAAACTGACTTACGACCCGAATGAAAGCCCTCACCCTCTACACCCTCGCAAGCTCTCCCGCTCCCGCCTGCGGGAGAGGGAGGCAGAACCCTCTCCCGCCTGCGGGAGAGGGCAGGGTGAGGGGTTGCGCGTCAATCTCAATCTGTCCCGCCCAAAAATCGCCATCCTGCGCGAGCAAGGCGTGAACGGCCACGTCGAGATGGCGGCGGCATTCGACCGTGCCGGTTTTGCGGCGGTGGACGTACACATGAGCGACATCATCAGCGGTCGCGTCAAGCTGGGCAACTTCAAGGGCTTCGCCGCGTGCGGCGGCTTCTCTTACGGCGATGTGCTGGGGGCAGGGGAGGGCTGGGCCAAATCCATTTTATTCAACCCGCGTGCGCGCGATGAGTTCTCGGCTTTCTTTCAGCGCACTGACACGTTCGCGCTGGGCGTGTGCAACGGCTGCCAGATGATGAGCAATTTGCACGAGATCATTCCGGGTGCTGCGCATTGGGCGCATTTTTCGCGCAACCGGTCGGAGCAGTTTGAGGCACGTTTCGTGATGGTGGAAGTCCAGTCTTCACCTTCGATGCTGTTTGATGGCATGGCCGGTAGCCGCATGCCTATCGTGGTGTCGCACGGCGAGGGCTATGCCGATTTTGGCGACAGCAAGCGCCTCAAGGCGGCGCAGGAGTTCGTCACGCTGCGCTATGTGGATAATCGCGGCAACGCGACCGAAATCTATCCGCTCAATCCGAATGGTTCGCCGCAAGGCATCACCGGCCTGACCACAGCGGACGGGCGTTTCAGCATCATGATGCCGCACCCCGAGCGCGTGTTCCGTGCCGTGCAAAACTCATGGCATCCGTCTGATTGGCATGAGACTGGGGCATGGCTTCGCATGTTTCAGAACGCAAGAAAATGGGTGGGGTAAGTTTCTTTGCTTGAAAGAAGGAGATCTCTGATGGTCTTTTTCGTAGTGCCTAATTACCGTTTAAATTTTTATCAGGAGTTCTCTTGTTCAAGCTCATAGGCGTCATTGCAGGATATTATTTTTTTGGATTCATCGGAGCGTTCCTCGGGCTGATCGCCGGGTCGTTTATCGATCGCGTCAGGGTGTATGGTTCCGGCGGGATGAACCCGTTGCAGAATGCGTTGCGCCAGGCGGTGTTCCTTGAGACGGTGTTCATCTCGATGGGCAAGCTGGCCAAGGCGGATGGACAGGTTTCTCAAGATGAGATTGCTCATGTCGAGCAGTTCATGCAAAAACTGGGCATGACTGCGCAGCATCGCGAGCAGGCGATCAAGTTATTCAAGCAGGGAGCCGATCCGGCGTTCGACATCTATCCGGCCTACCAGCGGTTCCTGTCTGTTTGCGGGCACACGAAAAATCTGAAGGAAGTGTTGCTGGTTTATCTGATCGTGATGGCGCTGGCGGACGGACATTTCCATCCGGCGGAAGAAGCGTTGCTTACCGAGATCGCCGGACATCTTGGCTATGGACCTACAGCGTTCAAGCGAATGATCGAGATGGTGCTGAATCAATCCCACTTCGCCGGGGGGCAGGCCAACACAGCCGCAGCATTGGACGACGCCTATAAAGCGCTGGGCGTAACTAAAGACAGTAGCGACGCAGAAATCAAGCGCGCCTATCGCAAGCTGATGAGCCAATATCACCCGGACAAATTGATCGGCCAAGGCGTGCCGGAAGACATGATCGCCATGGCAACCGAGCAGGCTAAAGAAATCCAGCTGGCGCATGACTTGATCAAGAAGAACCGCAATATTTGATCCTAAAAACCGCAGTTCAAGCCACAGAGGTCACAGAGAACACAGAGAGAGACGTGGTTTCTCCACATTTCGTAGCTTCACCGAAAAGGTGAATCGCTCCCGTGTTGCAAGCTTTTGTTTTTCCTCTGTGATCTCTGTGTTCTCTGTG